>JACQAD010000359.1 GCA_016195125.1 Magnetospirillum sp. | reverse complement strand
GCGCCGTGAGCGGCTCCGAGGCGGCCCAGGGCTATTTCGACCGCTTTTCCGGTCAATGGGCGGGGCATTACGCCCCCGGCGGCCGCATGGCGGTGCGGGTCGAACGCTTCCGTCAATCCCTGAGCGCGCATCGCGCCGCGCCGGGCCGGGTGCTGGATTTCGGCTGCGGCACCGGCGAAATCGCGCGGGCTTTGGCCGAAGGCGGGCACGAGGTCACCGGCGTGGACATCTCGGCGGGCATGCTGGCCGAGGCGGCGGCACGACCCGGCGTCAGGCCGGTGAACTGGCAGGCGGTGGAGGCGGGGCGGCCGTTGCCGTTTGCCGATGGCAGCTTCGACGCCATCGTCTCGTCCAGCGTGCTGGAATACGTGCCCGATCCGGCGGCGCTGCTGGCCGATTTCGCCCGCCTTCTGGCACCGGGCGGCTGGTTGCTGTTCACCGTGCCCGATCCGCGCCATCCGGTACGCCGGACCGAGGCCCGCTGGGCGGCATTGTCGCGCCATCCCCTCGCTTATGCCCTTCTGCGTCGGACCCGCTGGGAGGCCATGCACACCTATCTTCGGATCTCCTGTACCCGCTGGCCCCCCGAAGGATGGGCCGAAAGCCTGACCGCCGCCGGTCTGGAGCCGATGCCGGCCGCTCCTTGCACCGATCCGCTGATGATGATCGAGGCCATGCGCCAGCCATGAACGCGCCCTTCGCCGAGGATTCCTATGGACGGGTCAAGCGGTTGGATTTCGTCGCGGAAATCCTGGCGCGGGCGGGGGATTCGGTGCTGGATGTTGGCTGCGGCACCGGCTCGCAGCTGACCCTGCCCCTGGCGCGGGCCTTTGCCGCCAAGCGATTTCTCGGGATCGATTCCGATGCCGCCAGTCTGGCCGAGGCTCAGGCCGGCTGCCCCGCCAACGCTCGCTTCGGCGGCGATGATCTGGTGGGCGAGGATGATCGTTTTGATATCGTTATTGCCTCGGAAGTGCTGGAGCATGTGGAGGATCCGGCGGGCTTCCTGGCCTGGCTGGCCGGGCGCCTCGCTTCGGGCGGGCGCCTGATCCTGACCGTTCCCAACGGCTATGGCCCTTTCGAATGGGCCTCGTTGCTCGAGGTGCTGGCGACCCTGTCCGGGCTTTGGCCGCTGTTGCGCCGGCTCAAGCGGGCCCTGCTGGGTGGCGGCGGAGCGGTGGAGGCTGATTCCCTGGCGGTGTCGCCCCATGTCAATTTCTTCGCCTGGGCCGAATTGCTGGCCTTGGTGGACGGCGCCGGCCTGCGGGTGGCGCGCCGTCGCAACCGGACCTTCCTGTGCGGCTTCCTGCTGGACCAATGTCTGCCCCGCCTCGGCCTGTTGGCCTGGAACGCCCGCATCGCCGACAGGCTGCCGCCGGGCATGGTCAGTGACTGGATGCTGGAGCTGGAGGTGGCGGGTCCACCGCACCCCGGCACCTGGTGTCGGAATGGCTGGGCCGGATGGCGCCGCCGCCTCAATCGGCGCCGCTGGGGTCTGGCGCCATGAGACGGTTGCTCCGGCTGGCCCTGACCCTGCCGCCTCATGTGGTGGCGCGCCGCGCCGCCGCCCTGCTGCGCGATCGGATCGGGGCCTTTGTGGGGCGCCGCCGGGACCGCAGGCATTCGACGCGGATGACCGGGAAGGCGGAGCCGTTGCAAGCCCTGCTGCCCCCCCTTCCCGTGGGATTGCTGGAACCTCATCGCGTCTGGGTCTTGGCCGCCGCCGAACGCTTTCGCCAAGGCCGCTTCGACCATCTGGGCTCGGGCTGGGTGCGGGTGGGCCATGGCATGGAGGCGGCGGGGCTCGAGGGGCGCCGATATCATTCCGGTCCCGTAATTACGCCGGATTCACGAGGAGACTGGCTGGCTGGCCGCCTGCCGGCGCCGGCTTTGGCCGAGAGCCGCGCTCTGTGGTCGCTGATCTCGGTCCATCACGGCGCCATTGACTGGCAGGTGGATTTCAAATCGGGCTATCGCTGGCGCGAGGATTGCTGGTACCGCGACATCGCCATCGGCCATCTGCCCGGCACCGACGTCAAGGTTCCATGGGAATTGGGGCGGCTGCATCACCTGACCACCCTGGCCTGGGCGGAAGCCCTGGAGCCGGGCCGGGGCTGGGCCGGTGTTTTCCGCGATCATGTCCTGGATTTCCTGGCGACCAACCCGCCGCGCTTCGGAGTCAACTGGCGCTGCACCATGGATGTGAGCATCCGCGCCGCCAATCTGGTGCTGGCCTGGGATCTGTTGCGGGTGGCGGGAGCGAGCTTCGACGAGGTCTTCGCCGAGGCCTTTGCCCGTTCACTGATCGATCACGGCCGTCACATCATGGCCAATCTGGAAAAGTACCCGGAAGGGCGCGGCAATCATTACCTGGCCAATATCTGCGGCCTGGCGTTCGTCGCCCGCGCCTTGGCGCCCACCCCCGAGGTGACCAGCTGGCTGAACTTCGCCAAAGCCGAGCTGCTGGCGGAGGTGGACTATCAGTTTCTGCCCGATGGCGCCAATTTCGAGGCCTCCACCTGCTATCACCGTCTCTCCGCCGAGATGGTCGCCATGGCCATGGCGGTGCTGGCCGGCGGCGATGCCGCCTTTCCCCCCGCCGGTCTGGCTGGGCGGCTGGCGGAGATGGCCGAGTTCACCAGGGGCGTCACCAAGCCCGGCGGCCGGGTGGCGCAGATCGGCGACAATGATTCGGGACGCTTCTTCAAGATTCAGCCCGCCTATGATCCTGGTCTGGAAGAAGACGACCTCGACCACCGCCATCTCTTGGCCGCCATCGGTTCGTTGATCGCTCATAACGAATATCTGAAGGCGGCGGAACCCTTTAGCCTTGACGCTTGGGTGGCGGGTGGATTGGCTGGACGGTGCCTGGGTGGCGCGCCACGGCCCCATGGATTATGGCCGCGCCTGAAGGTGCTGCCCGAGGGCGGGGCGCGGACCCTGCTGGTGCCCGGCGGTGGTGGGCTCAGGGAGGGGCTGGAGGGGCTGGCCTGGCCGGATTTCGGCTTTTACCTGCTGCGCTCGCGCCGTCTGTGGCTGGGCATCCGTTGCGGCGCCATCGGCCAGAACGGACGCGGCGGCCATGCCCATAACGACCAATTGGCGGTGGAGTTGAGCGTGGATGGCGAGGATTGGATCGCCGATCCCGGCACCTGGCTCTATACGCCGCTGCCCGAGGCGCGGAACCGCTATCGCTCGGCATCGGCGCATTGCGTGCCGGAACTGCCGGGGGTGGAGCCCGGCCGCCTCGACCTCGGCCTGTTCTGGCTGGGCGACCAAGCACAGGCCTGCTGCCGGCATTTCGGCCTCGACGGGTTTGTCGGCGAGCACCGGGGCTACGGTTTCACGGTGACCCGTCGGGTGGTGGTGGAAGAGGACAAGGTGGTGATCCTTGATTCAGGACTGACCGTCCGCGGTGATCAGGTGGCGCGCTCCGCCGCCGAGGCCCGCGCCCTGACCCCCCAGGCGCCGCCCTTCTCCTCCGGCTATGGCAAGCGGAGGCTGCCCTGATGAGCCTGGTGGCCATGCCGGTCTTCAATGAGATCGATTTCGACGGACGGGTGGAGCGCTGCGCCGCGGCCCTGGGCGAGCGCCGTCGGGTGGTGGTCTATGCCCTTGATTCGGGCAAGCCCTATACCCCGGCCGGGTTCGAGGCGGTGCGGCTGAATGTGCCCGGCCTGGGCCGGTTGCGCATCCTGCGGCCGTTCCTGTTCTGGCTGGGCTTTTTGTGGTGGGCGATCCGCAAGCGCCCCGACGTGATCCACGCCCACGATTACTACATGGCCTTTCCCGGCTGGCTGGCGGCGCGGCTGGTTGGAGCGGCCTTCGTCTACGATGCCCACGAATTGCTGGTACCGCGTCCCGGGGAACGCCTGCGCCTGTCCGAGCGGATCTATTACCGGCTGGAGGCCCTGGTGGTGGGCCGGGCCGAGGCGGTGATCGCCGCCAATGCCAAGCGGGCCGAAATCATGGCCGAGCATTACCACCTGACCTCGGTGCCCCTGGTGGTGCGCAACATTCCCCGGCCCGAGGCCGAGCCCGACGATTGCGCCGCCGCCGCCGGGGTGCCCGGCCTGCCGCCCAAGCGTCCCGGCGGCTTCCGGCTGATCTATCAGGGCTATCTGGCCGAGCGTTTCCATCTGGACCGCTATGTGCGGGCCGTGGCCGAGCTGGGCGAGGATTTCGAGCTGGTGATGTGCGGCCCCGGACCGGCCTCGGAAGCCCTGGCCGCCCAGGCGGCCCGCGATTGCGCTGGGCGCGTCCATCTGCTGGGGCGGGTGCCGCGCCGCTTCCTCAAGGCCATCTTGCGCTCCGGCGATGCCGGCATCATCGTCTATGGTTCGGACAGCCTGAACGAGATCCATTGCGCGCCCAACAAGGTGTTCGAATACGCCATGGCCGGGCTGCCCTCCATCGCCAACGGCAATCCGGGGCTGAGGGAGATCATCGAGGAGGGAGGCATCGGCATCGCCGATGACGATGCCCTGGCGGCGATCCGGGCCATGGCGAAGGGGCTCGACGAATTCCGGGCGGTGCTGCCGCTTTTTCTGGAGCGCAATTCCTGGGATGGTGAATGCGCGGTGCTGGAGCGGCTCTATCGAGGGCTGGAGGGTGAGCCTTGCGTCTGATCGGCATTCCGGTCGCCCTGCTGGTGGGCGTCTTCGCCTGGATCAGCGCCGGCCAGGCGGTTTTCGTCCTGGCCCGGCCGCTGGCGGCCCTGGTGGTGGCGAGCGTGCTGTATGCGGCCTGGCGCCGCGACGGCGCTCCGACGCTGCTGTCGCCCTTGGCGCTGCTGTCGCTGCAAAGTCTGGCGCTCTACAGTCTGCTGCCTTGGCTGCTCCTGGGGTTGCACCGCCATTTCATGGTCAATACCAGCGCCCTTCTCGGAACCTATCTTGGCAGTCGGGCCGAGGCCCTGGTCCTGGGCTTCGCCGCAATCCTGGCCGCGACCCGGCTGGCGCTGGAGCCGTCGCCGTGGCGCGGTTCGAGCCCCGGTGGCTTTCTCGGGCGGCGCGGAATGGTGCTGGCCCTTTCCGCCGCCCTGGGGGGGGTATTGCTATTCCTGGCCTTCCGGTTCGGGGCCGATACCATGGACGATTCCGCTCGCCAGATCAGGGATGGACTGATGCCGATGGCGCTGACGGCCGCGGCGCTGCTGCATGTCCATTGGCTGGGACGCCCCCGCCTCCATCTCCGCTTCGCCTTGGCGGCCCTGGCCCTGGGCGGGGTGCTGGTCCTGGCGGGAACCGGCAAGCCGGTATTCTACTCGTTCGGAGGCGCCTTCCTGTGGTGGCTGGTTGCCTCGCCGTTGCCGTGGCGCCGTTGCCGCTTGCCGCTGCTTGGCGGGTTCGTGATCCTGGGTCTGGCGGCCATTACCGCCTTCGCCTTCGTTCGGGATCATGGCGTCTGGCATCGCCTCAGCCATCATGCCGATGAGCCTCTTCGAATCCTCACCGAAAAGGTGGTGGACCGGCAGTTGGAAACCGGCTGGTGCTTCAAGAACGTCATGGACGAATCCTGGCGGATTGGCGAGCCGGCTCGCGCTCTGTACTTTGCCGCCGCCCTGGTGCCCAGGGTCGTGTGGCCGGACAAGCCCAGCCTGTCGGTGGGCGGTGATCTGGGGGTGCGTTATTGCGCCAAGGATCCGGCCTGGCACCATTCGGCTTCGGTGACCCTGCTGGGCGAGCCGGTGATCGAGGCCGGCGCCTTGGGTCTGACGGCGGCCTTGGCGGCCTGCCTGGGCGGGTTGGCGCTATTGACCGTGCTGGGCGGCCGCGCCGGGCCGGTGGGCTTGTCCTTGTGGATCGGGCTGGCGCCTTGGCTGGTGGATTTCGACCAGACCTTCGCCATGTACGTGGCCAATGGCGTCAAATCCATTCTTTATGCCGCGCCGGTCTGGCTGGTGGTTCTGTGGTGGTGGCGAAAGGAGGAGGGTGGATCATGTGCGGAATAGCCGGTGCCACCCATGCCGATCACCAGGCCCTGATGGCGATGGTCGGGCGTCTGCATCATCGCGGCCCCGACGATTCCGGTATCTGGATCGATGAGCGCGCCGGGCTGGGTCTGGGCCATGCCCGTCTGGCGGTGATCGATCTGTCGCCGCTGGGTCATCAGCCCATGGCCAGTGATTGCGGCCGCTATGTCATCGCCTTCAACGGCGAGATCTATAATTTCCGCGAACTACGCGCGGAGTTGGAGGCGGTGGGCGAGACTTTCCGCTCTCATTCCGACACGGAGATCCTGCTGTGCCTGCTGCGGCGCGAAGGCGCGGGGGCCTTGACGCGGCTGGCCGGCATGTTCGCCTTCGCTCTCTGGGACCGCGACCGCCGCGAATTGCTGCTGGCCCGCGACCGCTTTGGGGTCAAGCCGCTGGTCTATGCGCCCTTGGCCGGCGGCCAACTGGCCTTCGCCTCGGAGATCAGGGCCCTGGCCTCCTATCCGGGAGTTGATCTCGGCAGGGATACCCAGGCCTTGTCCGAATATCTGGCCCTTCTCTACGTGCCGGCGCCGCGAACCCTGTTTGCCGGCATCGCCAAACTGCCGCCGGGCTCGCTGCTGCGCTGGAAGGACGGGGCCTTCACGATCGAGCGCTGGTGGCGCCCGTCTTATAGCGGTGACCGGACCATGGGGTTCGAGCAGGCGGTGGAGGAGGTGACGCCGCTGGTGCGCCGGGCGGTGAGAGACCGCCTCGTCTCCGACGTGACGGTGGGCTGCTTCCTGTCGGGAGGCATCGATTCCTCGGTGATCGCCGCCCTGAT
>JACQAD010000358.1 GCA_016195125.1 Magnetospirillum sp. | reverse complement strand
GATAGGCCTGATGGCCCACGTCCCAGATCAGCCGGTCGCGCGGCGTGTCGAAGATGTGGTGCAGGGCCACGGTCAGCTCGGCGACGCCGAGGCCGGCGCCGAGATGGCCGCCGGTGAACGACACCGACTGGATCATCTCCTGGCGGACTTCGTAGGTCAGCTGCTCCAGCTCCTCGACCGAGAAGTCACGGATATCGGCCGGGCTCTTGACCCGATCGAGCAGGGACGTCTTGGGCTTGGGAGCGGCGGGGGGAGGAGGAGTCATTCAATGGACCTCACGAACGGCGGCGAACGACGAAGCGGGCAACGTCCCGCATCAGATCGGCCTTGTCGCCGAAGGGATCGAGATGGCGGCAGGCCTGCTCGGCCAGCATGTCGGCCTGGGACTTGGCGCGTTCCAGGCCGAGCAGGGAAACGAAGGTGGCCTTGCCGGCGTCGGCATCCTTGTTCAGGCGCTTGCCCACCTCGGCCACATCGCCTTCGACATCCAGGATATCGTCGGCGATCTGAAAGGCCAGGCCCAGATCGTGGGCATAATTGCGCAGAGCCAGCCGCAGCTCGCCATGGGCCTTGCCCAGGAGGGCGCCGGACTCGCAAGAGAACGAGAACAGCCGCCCGGTCTTGAGCTGCTGCAGCCGGGTGATCCCGGCCACGTCCAGGTCGAGACTATGGGCCTGCAGGTCGATCATCTGGCCGCCGACCATACCCTGGCCGCCGGAGGCGTGAGCCAGATCGGCCACCAACTCGCAGCGGACCACCGGATCAGAATGGGTGGCGGGATTGGCCAGAACCTCGAACGCCTTGGTCAGCAGGGCGTCACCGGCCAGCAGCGCGGTGGATTCGTCGAAGGCCTTGTGGCAGGTGGGGCGGCCGCGGCGCAGATCGTCGTCGTCCATGCAGGGCAGGTCGTCATGGACCAGCGAATAGCAATGGATCATCTCGATGGCGCAGGCGACACGGATGGCGGCGCTTTCGGCGACGTTGAACAGGCTGGCCGACTGCATCACCAGGAAGGGACGCAGACGCTTGCCGCCGTCCAGGGTGGCGTAGCGCATGGCTTCGTGTACCCGCGAATCTGGGGCATCGGATACCGGCAGAAGGCGATCCAGCTCGGCGTTGACGGCCTGGCTGACATTGGTCAGAGCCTCGGTGAGGCGCGGAGACATGGGAGAATTGCTCAAGGGGTTCTCTCGGCTAAATGGATCACACGATATCGGCGGCTTCGACGGACACGGCGCCGTCGGGGCCCAGGACAATTCGATCAACCTTGGCGCGGGCCTCTTCCAGCTTGGCCTCGCAATGCTTCTTCAGGGCGGCGCCACGCTCATAGGCAATTATGGCATCATCAAGGCGCCCCTTGCCTTCTTCCATCTGCCGCACGATGCGGTCCAGCTCGGCAAGGGCATCCTCGAAACTCATGGCGGCGATATCGGACGGAAAATCAGCCATGGCAGCAATCGCTTTGTAACATGAGCCCGGTCGCTTTGTAACACTCTGTATCAGGATTGGCCTGACGAAGCGCGGAAGTTTACGGGCGCGGACGACCGAAGGCAAGCTTGACGGCGAAGCTTTTGAAAAACTTACGGCAATGGCGTGAAATCTTCTTACATGCCCATGAGGGCCCGCACATGCTCGCGGGCGCTGGCCGCCAGGGCGCGCAGGTCATAGCCGCCCTCGAGGATGGAAACCACCCGGTTGCCGGCGGTTTCCTCGGCCAATTGCAGCAACTGGCGGGTGATCCAGCCGAAATCGGCGGTGGTCAGGCGCAGGTGGGCCAGGGGGTCGGCGGCATGGGCGTCGAAGCCGGCCGAGATGATCAGGAAGTCGGGGGCATACTCGCACAGGCGCGGCATCAGCACGTCGGTAAAGGCCATGCGGTAATCGTCGGAATTGGTTCCCGCCGGCAGCGGCACGTTGACGATGACGCCCTTGCCGCCGGTTTCCTCGGCCAGGCCGGTATTGGGGAAGGCATGTTCCTGATGGGTGGAGGCGTAAAGCGTGCCTTCCTCATCCCACAAGATGTCCTGGGTGCCGTTGCCGTGATGAACGTCGATATCGACCACCGCCACCCGCTTGAAGCCGTGGGCGTCGCGGGCATGCAGGGCGGCGACGGCCGCATTGGCGAAGAAGCAGAAGCCCATGGCGGTTTCACGCTCGGCATGATGGCCCGGCGGGCGGACGGCGCAGAAGCAATTGCGCACCTGCCCCTTGGCCACGGCATCCACCGCCGCCACGCCGGCACCGGCAGCCCGCAGGGCCGCCTCGCCCGAATGGCGCGACAGCAGGGTGTCCGGGTCCAGGGGGTGATGCCCCTCACCGGTGGGAACCGAGTCCAGAACGTAATCGATATGGCTGAGCGGGTGGGCGCGCATCAGCTGTTCCATGGTTGCCTGCGGCGCTTGATCGCGCAGCAGCATCATGAATTCCTCCGCCTCCAGGGCGGCGAGGACGGCCTTGATCCGGTCGGAGCATTCCGGGTGGTAATCGCCCGTGTCATGCTGCAGACAGACGGGGTGCGTAAACAGCAGCGTTGTCATTGTGGCTTGGACGTCCCGAGTTTGTATAATTTTGTTTATTCTCGGGGAAAGGGGGGGCAATTTCCACCCCAGATTTTTGCATGGGACGACAGCGTATGGCTGCGAAAAAGCGGGTCGATCAATTATTGCTGGATCGGGGGCTGGTGGAGAGCCGTTCCCGAGCCCAGGCATTGGTCATGGCCGGGCTGGTTTACAGCGGTGACCGCCGCGTGGACAAGCCCGGCACGTCCCTTCCCGAGGATTGCGCCCTGGACCTCAAGGGCCAGGATCACCCCTGGGTATCCAGGGGTGGCCTCAAGCTGGCCAAGGCCCTGGCGGCCTTCGCACTGGAGCCCAAGGACATGGTGGCCATCGATGTGGGCGCCTCCACCGGCGGCTTCACCGACGTGCTGCTGGCCCACGGCGCCGCGCGGGTCTATGCCGTCGACGTGGGCCACGGCCAGTTGGCCTGGAAGCTGCGAAGCGATGACAGGGTGGTGGTGATGGAACGCACCAACGCCCGCCACCTGAATGCCGAGCAGATCCCCGAGCCCGTGGACATGGTGGTCTGCGATGCCAGCTTCATCGGCCTGGAGACGGTCTTGCCCGCCGCCTTGGCCCTGGCCCGGCCCGGCGCCGTGCTGGTGGCCCTGATCAAGCCGCAATTCGAGGTCGGCAAGGGCCGGGTCGGCAAGGGCGGGGTGGTGCGCGAGCCCGAACTGCACGCCGAGGTCTGCGAGCGGATCTCGGCCTGGCTGGCGGCTCTGCCGGGCTGGCGGGTGGAGGGGCTGACCGAAAGCCCCATCCTCGGTCCCGAGGGCAACAAGGAATTCCTCATCGTCGGGCGGTTCGCGGGCGTCTGAAGCTCAGGGTGTCGTGGCGCCGAGCATGCGCGTCATCTGCCGTTGGGCGAGGTTGCAGACGATATTGCTGCCCGCCAGGGTCCGGGCGGCCGAACCGGTGGCGAAGAACTGGGACAGCTTGATGCTCTCGGTGCTGAGGGTGGCGCCGCCGCTGTCCAGGTTGACGGAGGCCATCACCGAACCGTAATGATCCTGCTGTTCGTTCGCCAGCTCCGAATTCAGGGGAAGGACCGACATTTCCCGGCGCTTGTAGCCGAATACAATGCTTTCGGGTACCGCCACGGCAGCCGAGGCGCCGGAGAAGCCCAGCTTGAAGCCGATAGTGCTGGTGGTGCCGAAGACCATGATCCGCCGCTGCCCTTTCATGGAAACGGTCGGGAGGGCGGCAATGGGAGAGGTCGCCACGGGGGCGGCGCAGGCGGCGGTTTGGCCGGCATTGAAATTCACCTGGCCCAGAGTGGTGGCGAAATCCGACGCGGCCTCGCCGGTGGCGTAGATCTGCGCCGCCTGGGGCGCAAAGAACTGGGCGTTGGAATAGACCAGGGCGGTCACTTCGGGAATGGCGCCGGTCTCGGGATAGGCTGGGCCGATAAAGCCTTCGGTTCGGTCATAGCCGATACTGGCGGTCTGGGTACTGGTATCGACGTTAATTCCGCGATTGGTGCTGGTCACGAACAGCACATGGTCGGGCGAGGAGCAGGCGCAAAGGCCGAGGGCCAGGGCCACGGCAGGAACGGATTTCATGGGGCTTCCCCTTGGGTGGTGCATTGGCGACGGTATTTCTCGCAGGCGCTGTCGAACAATTCGTCCAGCCGGGCCGGATTGCCGGCGATCAGGGAATGGTCGCGCAGGGATGCGGTGGTGAATTGGTTGTATCCAAAGGCGATGCTGGTGCCGGTTCCCGTGCCTTCGTCCTGAATGGCAAGGCCAAGAGTGCTGACCTTGGTGGCCCGTCCCGCCATGGGCGTGGGGTTCGGCTCGCTCAGGGTGACGTCAACCCATCCGACGAGATGCTCATGGCCGGCGGAATCGGTATAAGTGTAGCTGCATCCGCTCAGAGCGGCCGCCAGTCCGACCATCAGCAGGGCGGGGGAGAGCCGGGAGGGGGCGTGCCGCATTTGCATTATTCCCCAAGTCGCGACGGAGGGGGCGACTGAATTTAAAAGGTGCACCCATGATAGCCGAGAGTCGAAAAGAGGCAAATGGTCAATTTATAAAGCGTAATGGTGGTGAGGCTCGCGGCCCATGTGCTCTCGCTTTGAACTGGATGTGACTGTCCGTCAGCTTTGCGCGCGTTTCCGCCTGACGGTGCCGCCGCCCTTGCCCAATCGGGCCGAGGTCCGGCCCACCGATGCGGTGCTGGCCATCGACGGGACGGGGGCGCGGCTGCTGTCCTGGGGGCTGGCGGTGACCTGGCAGAGCGGGCCGCTGATCAACGCCCGCGCCGAAAGCCTGAGCACCAGACCGACGTTTCGGCCGCTCCTGGCCACGGGCCGGGTTTTGGTTCCCGCCAGCGCCTGGTGGGAATGGCGGGTGGACGGCAAGGCGCGCGTGAAGACCCGGCTGTCCCTGGCCCATGCCGATCTGTTCGCCATGGCGGGATTAAGGGATGGAGAGCGGGTGGTGATCGTGACATGCGCTCCGTCGGGTGCGCTGGCTCATATTCACGACCGCATGCCGGTGCTGCTGTCACCGGAAGCAGAGGCGGCCTGGGCCGATGCCCGGATCCCGTTCAAGGATCTCGCGCCCCTGCTGGGGCCCCATCCCGGCCCCTTCGATCTCACCGAGGACATTCCCGAGCCTTCGGCCCAGGGCGATCTCTTCGGCTAGCCCGATCTCAACTCAATTCCCGGATCTCAACTCAATTCAGGGGATGATCACGGCGGAATTCTTCCAGGCCGTGCTTCCAGGATTCGACGCGATCCTTGTGATGGAAGGGAGCGACCTCCACTTCCTCCGCCAGGATGGCGGCAACCCGGGCGCAGCCGCCTTCGGCCTCAAGGACCGCCTCGGCCCATTCGGCGACCAGGATCAGCGGCAGGTGTTCATGGCAGGCCACGGCGTCCACTTGTTCGGGCGTCAGGCCACTGAAGGCGATACAGTCTTCCAGGCTCAGCATGGCGGACCTCCCCTCGCGGAATGCAGGACATTTTAGTGTCGCGGCACTGATTGCGAAGTCTACCACGATACCGGGCGAACCGTATTCGTCACCTTGTCAGGGCCGGGTTGCGCTACTCGCTTTGGTGCGCTGCACCATCATCTGTCGCTAGATATGGTGTGCACCGCAAAATCAATGCAGCGTCGCGCGATTCGGGCCGTGTCGGTGCGAATCCGGCCGCATCCTGTCGAGATGCGTCACTCTGACCGAATGGACGGCACCGTCCAGGGTATTGCTCCAGACCTTCAGGAAGCGATGGAGTTCCGGGAATCTTGGCGCCATGTCGTATTCCTTCCAGACAAAGGTCTGGATCAGGTGGGGCTGTCCGGGGAGGTGGTATTGAATTTCCGCGGTGGTCAGGCGGTATTCCTTGGGCATGGGATCTTGGTCGGACATGGCGAGCTCCATGGGCAAAAGGTCGGTCTTGGTGACGGCCTTGCAAGTCCGATGCCGCAGGAGAATGGCGGAAAACCACGGGGATTGGGGCGCTTAAGCAACCCTCCCGGCAGGGATTTCCTGCCGGGAGGGCAATTTCTACCGTCTCGGATCAAGCTGCTATTTGCCCGAAATGGGAATCTTGCGGCCGGCGTCCTTGGGCTTCTCGGTCTTGGGCAAAGTTACGGTCAGCACGCCGTTCTCGAATTTGGCCTCGGCGGCGGCCTCGTCGACCTCGCCCACGGCAATGGAGCGTTCGAATTGGCCGTACCAGCGTTCGGACACCACGCCACGATCGGCTTTTTCCTGAATCTTCTGGCCTTTGAGGGTGAGAATGCCGTCCTTCAGGCCGAGTTCCACATCCTTGTCGTCAAGGCCCGCCAATTCGGCGATGACTTTGACGGATTTCTCCTCGTCATGGATTTCCAAAGAAGGGAAGCGATGGCCGGCGAACACGGTGGGTGCGTCAAAGCCATGCCAGAGATCGTCGAACATGCGGTTGATGCCGCGCTGAAGCGCAAAGAACGGATCCGCCCGCCCGTCATGAGGAGTAAGGGAGGTGTGACCCTTGGGCATTATGGTGCGGTTCATAATCGTCCTCCATCGGAAGGTTGCGCACGCTTGCCGGTACGCAGGCGGGGGGAACGCTGCCGATGGTCGGCTCGACCGCGGAAACCTTACCGCCCCGAGGGGCCGGCATTCTTTCCGCATACACCCGCGCCCGCTTGGCGGCACGCTCCCGAAGTCCCTTGACGGCGCTTCGGTCACTATGGATGTAAGAGCGTTTCGGATGATGGCAAGGGAGTAATTAGTCCGTGATATCAGTGCATTGGTCATGCCTGGGTTGAGTCTGGCGAATGGGATTGCTCATCATTACCAAAGGTTAATCGCGGAGAAATGCTGCGGTAATCTGCCTCCTGCCATGATCCGGTTCGTAAGGTTGGAGAGGGTGGACGGCGGCAAGGTTGCGCTCCCCGCCAAGACCCCTCGGACCCGGCGGAAGTGAACTCCCCGCCGACCTCGCCGGTCTCTCGTCCCCCCGAGCGCCGGCGACTCGAGACCCTCAGCGTCCCCCCGCTGACGGACACCGGAAAAAGGCCCCCGCGTCCTCCCCCCTGGCGCGGGGGCTTTTCCGTGGTAAGTGTTGAATGTATGGTCGCGGCGCAACGGAATCATGGACATCATGCGTATCCTGGTAATCGAGGACGACAGCGAAGCCGCCGCCTATATGGCCAAGGGCCTGCGCGAGGCCGGTCATGTGGTCGAGCATGCCGCCACCGGCACGGACGGTCTGTTCATGGCCACCTCCGAACGCTGGGATTCGATGATCATCGACCGCATGCTGCCGGGCCTGGACGGTCTGGCCATCATCCAGGCGCTGAGGGCGGCGGGCAATACCACGCCGGTGCTGGTGCTGTCGGCGCTGGGCAAGGTTGACGACCGGGTGCGGGGCCTCAAGGCCGGGGGCGACGATTATCTGGTCAAGCCCTACGCCTTCGCTGAATTGCTGGCCCGTATCGAGGCGTTGTCACGCCGGGTATCGGCGGCCCAGCCCGAGACCCGGCTCAAGGTCGAGGATCTGGAAATGGATCTGCTGGCCCGCACCGTCAGCCGCGGCGGCCGCGACATCGACTTGCAGCCGCGTGAATTCCGCTTGCTGGAATACCTCATGCGCTATGCCGGCCAGGTGGTGACGCGGACCATGCTGCTGGAGAACGTCTGGGAATATCACTTCGATCCCCAGACCAATCTGATCGATGTTCATATCAGCCGTCTGCGCCAGAAGGTGGACAAGGATTTCGACCTGCCGCTGATTCACACCGTTCGCGGCGCCGGATATACGCTCCGTGCGGCCCGATAGCCTCCTCCGCACCACCACCTTCCGCCTGGCCCTGAGCTATCTGGGCATCTTCACGGTCTCGGCCATGGCCCTGCTGGCGCTGGTGTCGTGGAGCACCACCATGTTCATCGAGTGGCAGGTCCAGGAGACGGTGGAGGCCGAGGCCACCGGCCTGTCCGAGATCTATCACGACCGCGACCTGGGCGGCCTGTCCGAGATCATCAGCCAGCGCATGCGCCAGGATGTGGACGGGCGCACCACCTATCTGCTGATGGGTCTGGACGGCCGTATCCTGGCCGGCAATCTCAAGGCCTGGCCGGCGGAGGTCAACGACCTGCTGGGCTGGGTGCGGTTCCGGGTTCTGCCCTTGGGGGGAATCGGGGCCGGCGCCGAGGTGCTGGCCCATGCCTACGAACTGGCCGACGGCTACCGCCTGCTGGTGGGGCGCTCCCTGGCCGACGCCAAGCGGGTGAAATCGGCCATCAACCGCGCCCTCGGCTGGGGCCTGGCGCTGACCATCCTGCTGGGCGTGGTCGGCGGCTATTTCACCTCGCGCCACATGCTGCAGCGGGTCGAGGAGATGAGCCGTACCGCCCGGCGCATCTTCGGCGGCGACATGAGCCAGCGCATGCATCTGTCGGGAACCGATGACGAGTTCGATTCCCTGGCTGAAAGCTTCAACGAGATGATGGATGAGTTGGAGCGGCTGCTCGAAGGCATCCGCACCGTCTCCGACAACATCGCCCATGACCTGCGCACGCCGCTGAACCGCCTGCGCTCGCGCATCGATCTGGTGCTGCTGGGAGCGCCCGATTGCGACGGCTACCGCCGCACCCTGGAGGAGACGCTGGCCGAGGCGGATAATCTGCTGGCCACCTTCAGCGCCATCCTCACCATCTCCCACGCGGAATCGGCGGCCCGGCTGGAGCGGTTCGAGACCATCGACCCCGCCCGGCTGGCCGGCGATGTGGTCGAACTCTATGAGCCCCTGGCCGAGGAAAAGGGCATCCGCCTGCATTGCCTGGCGCAAACCGGGCTGAGCCTCAAGGCCGACCGCCACCTGCTGTTTCAGGCCCTGGCCAATCTGGTGGACAATGCCGTCAAGTATACGCCGGCCGCCGGCGAGGTTTCGGTATCGGTCGGCGCCGCCTCGGGCCGGCTGAACGTTGCCGTATCCGATAGCGGTCCCGGCATCCCCGAGGATTCGCGCCTGAAGGTGCTTGACCGCTTCGTTCGCCTCGACTCCACACGCTCCACGCCCGGCAACGGCCTGGGCCTGTCCCTGGTCCAGGCGGTGGCTCGGCTGCACAATGCCCGGCTCTGCCTGGACGACAATCATCCCGGCCTGGTGGTCCGGCTGGAGTTTCCGGTTGCCTGAAGCCCGGCCCTAAAGATCGCCCGGCCGAAAGCGCAGGATCATCCGGCGCGGCCAGGGCTTGCCGTCGTCGGTCGGCAATTGCAGCGGCTGGGCCAGACGCAGGGCCAGCAGAAAAGTCTCCAGCATGCGCTTGGTGATGCCGTCGGGCAGCTTGGAATAGCCGTGGATGGTGGCGTCCGGGTTCCAGGGCGCGCTCATGTTCATGGGGCCTGACAGGGTACCGTCCCGATTGACGATCAGAGTCGCCGTCAGGGTGACGTCGCTGCCGCGCAGCGAGGCGGTCTCAAACCGCCACATGCGCACCACCTGGGACAGCACCAGATCCTGGGCGCTCTGGCTGAGATCGCCGGCCGCCGGCGCCGGTTTGCTGAACCGCCCGGTATCGGCCGACAGGCCCGACCCGTCGGAGGTCGGCCGGGCGGGCTCGGGCCGGGGCGTGGGGCGGGGCGCCGAGGATTTCTCGGCCAATTGCGCCTTTTGTAATTGCGGGGTGGTGACCGGTGTAGGCGGCTCGGGCGCCGGCTTGGCCTGGGGAGGCGGGGGAGGCGGGGGCTCGGGCTCGGGCATGGGAGCGGGCTTGGGCGGCGGCTCGGAGACCACCTCCACCTCCATGGCCTTCTCGGTATGTTCGGGAAGCAACGCCGACAGGTTATCCATGGTCAGCAGGATGGTGACCACCAGATGCAGCAATGCCGACAGCGCCAGGGCGGCAAATTGCCGCCGATCGAGACTATGCAGTTCCATCAAGCCTTTTCCGAGCGACAGGCCGGTATCTGCCAGAGTAGGGCCATGATGGTCAAGGCCAGGGGAGCGCCCAGGCCGGTGGTCCAGGCTTCGGCCGGCCAATGGCCGTCCACCTTGTCCCACAGACCGATCAGGGCCCCCAACCCCCACTGAATGGAAAAGGCGGCTATGAATATGGTGAGATTAAGGCTGGTGTTGACCCGTCCGGCCAGCCGCAGGGGAAAACGGCGGGTCAGGACGGCGTAATTGATCGAGCAGGCGGTGCCGGTCAGTCCGTAGAAGGCCGATAGCATCAGGGGTGAGCCGGTCCATCCGGCGGCCATGAGAGCCAGGGCGAGGGCGTGCAGCGCCATGCCGATGGCGCCCTGGGTGATCGGTGGAATTCCGGCTTTTTCCAGGCGCTCGGCCATGGCGCCCACCGACAGGTAGCCGATGGCCATGCCGGCCGCCATGATGGTCAGGCCGGTCGCCGATCGCTCAGGGGAGAATCCGGCCACGTCGCGCAGCCAGGGGCCGGCCCACAGGCCTTGAATGGACATGAAGCTGCCCATGGACAGCATGGTGGCCGGAGCGATGCGCCAGAAGGTGCGGTCGCGGAAGATCTCGCCCACGTCGCTGATCTGGGCCATCAATGCGCTGCCTTGAGCCATTGGGCGGTCTGGCACCGTCCGCCACAAAAACGCGGCGGCGACAAGGGTCAGAGCGGCCAGGGCGGCGTAGACGCCGCGCCAGTCCAGCACTTGCAGGGCCAATTGGACCGGAGCGGTGGCGGCGATGGCGCCCAGGCCCCCGGCCCCCAGGATGATGCCGTTCATCAGGGGCAGACGGTTGGGCGGGAAGAACTGGACATTGGCTTTCAGCGCCGCCATCAGGCAGGACGACACGCCAAATCCCACCAGGGCGCGCCCGATGACCAAAGCCGGCACGCCCTCGGCCAGGGAAAAGGCGAAGGCGCCGGCGGCGGCGAAGCACAGCAGGACGGCCTCGACCCGGCGGGGACCGAAGCGGTCGAGCAGAATGCCCAGCGGCAGTTGAGCGGCGGCGAAGGTCATGAAATAGATGCCGGTCATCAGACCGATATCGGCGGCGTCGAGATGAATGGCCCGCCCGATCTCGGGCGCCAGGACGGCATTCACGGTACGGTAGAGATAAGAGAAAAAGTAGCCGGCGGCAAAGGGCAGGACCACCCGTGAAATCAGGGAAGTGGGAGGGGAACCCTGGATATCGCTCACCGGACACTCCACTTGCTACTGATGCGGAAGGCGGCGCGACCATCGGATATCCGCAATCGACAGTCCAAGCGCGTCTTCTATAGAAATGTACCGAATGTGGAATACCACGTCAGCTTGGGAAGGACCGTACCAATGAAGCGCCTGACAGGCCATCTGTATTTCTGGGTTCTGCTTGCCATTTTCGCCGGCGGCACCCTGGGTTTCTTCGAGCCCGAAATCGGCGTCAGCCTTAAGCCGCTTGGGGACGGATTCATCGCCCTGGTCAAGATGCTGATCAGCCCGGTGATCTTCTGTACCGTGGTACTGGGCATCGCCGGCGCTGGCGACATGAAGAAGGTCGGGCGCGTCGGCGGCAAGGCGCTGCTGTATTTCGAGGTGGTCTCCACCTTCGCCCTGGTCATCGGTCTGATCGTCATGACCGTGCTGCGCCCCGGCGACGGCTTCCACGCCGATCCCAATGCCCTGGACGCCAAGGCGGTGGCCAAGTACGCCAAGGCCGCCACCGAGCAGAGCACCGTCGATTTCATCCTGCACATCATTCCCAAGACCCTGGTGGACGCCTTCACCGGTGGCGGCGATCTGCTGCAGGTGCTGCTGGTGGCCATCCTGTTCGGCTACGCCATGACCCATATGGGCCGGGCCGGCCAGGGCGTGCATCTGTTCATCGAAGAATGCTCGCACATCTTCTTCGCCATGATGAACACCATCATGAAGGTCGCCCCCCTGGGTGCCGGCGGCGCCATGGCGTTTACCATCGGCAAGTACGGCGTGGCGGCTTTGAAGCCGCTGGCGGCGCTGATGGGCAGTTTCTACCTGACCTGCTTCCTGTTCGTGGTGATCGTGCTGGGCACCATCGCTATGCTGGTGGGCTTCAACATCTTCAAGTTCATCGGCTACATCAAGGAAGAGCTGCTGACCGTGCTGGGCACGTCGTCGTCGGAATCGGCCCTGGTGCCCCTGATGCGCAAGCTGGAGAACATGGGCTGCTCCAAGTCGGTGGTCGGCCTGGTGGTTCCGTCGGGCTATTCCTTCAATCTGGACGGCACCAACATCTATCTGACCATGGCGGCCCTGTTCGTGGCCCAGGCCCTGGACATCGACCTCACCATGACCCAGCAGCTGACCCTGCTCGGCGTGGCCATGCTGACCTCCAAGGGAGCGTCCGGCGTCACCGGTGCCGGCTTCATCACCCTGGCCGCCACCCTGGCGGTGGTTCCCTCGGTGCCGGTGGCCGGTCTGGCCCTGATCCTGGGCATCGACCGCTTCATGTCCGAGGCCCGCGCTCTGACCAATTTCGTCGGCAATGGTGTCGCCGCCGTGGTGGTCTCCAAGTGGGAGAAAGAGCTGGACCACGAGAAGATGAAGGAAGTCCTGGGGTAATTGTCCCCTATCCCAGGATAGGCAAGGGCCCGTTCAGCCGACGCTGGACGGGCCCTCGCTCTTTGTTCACTCGGCGGCTTGGGTTCACTCGGCGGCTTGGGTTCACTCCGCGGCTTGGCGGGGACGGGCCAGGTCGACGCCGGGCCAGGCCCGGCTGCCGGCCGCCCGGTACTGGGGCGGATAGGTGATTTCGGCGCCCAGGGCCTGGG
>JACQAD010000051.1 GCA_016195125.1 Magnetospirillum sp. | reverse complement strand
GCATGGCACCTCTCCCTAGAATCCCGACTGCTACATTCTTCGGATGGAACAGACATCTTGGGCGAACTAGGTCGACCAACGCGGTATGGTGCATGTGCATGCGATTGCAATAAATTCCAAGCATTGTTCCTCGATGCCCGATCATCCATGGCCAGTGGCCAGACTACCAGGGCGTTCGATCTGTCGATGGTTTTCCTCGCTATCCGAAACTTCGCCACGTGTTTCTCGCTTGGATTCCTAAATCGCCCCGATTTCTCAAGGCATGCTGCTATCCGTATTGGCGCATCCAGTTTGGCGATACCTGCGGATGCCTATAAGATACTTGAACGGGCTCGCATATTATGCACCCGCGGGCAGGGCGCGGCGATCACTGACACAGAGGTCGAACTCGCCGTCCGACAGTTTTCGACCATCGACGAATGGATGGTCCAGCTTCTATCGCAGGTAAAGGCGTCTGGCTATGGAGCATGAGTTTAACAACCGGATTACCGCCCAGCGAGAATTGCTGAAGATCATCAATCGAAAGTCCTGGCCCGGCGAGGATCTGTTCGGCTTGTCTGCCAAGGCAATTGACAGGTGGGTTCGAGCCAATCAATTGAACCCACAGGCGGCAATCGTACACATGGTCGTCGCCGTCTCAGACAAGCTCTTCTTTCTCGCGAACAAAAGCCAAGAGCAGATTTCCGAGCAGTATCAGTTGGTTCGCTCCGAGATTGTCGCAGCATGCCGCGACATAGAGCGCGAACTCGGTTCTATCGCCTGAATCAGGCTGCATTCTTCTCTGTTCTTCGTCGGGTAGCAATAGCGGATGAAGGCAGATCCATCGCCAGCGACGTGGATTTAAGAAACGCCAAAGGCCGCTCCATCTGGAGCGGCCTTTGCATATTACGCGTCAAAATCTTGCGCGTTCCGGGTCGCGTTTGCGGGTTATGCGTCACCCGACAGGTCGTCTACACGTCCAGATTCGACACCTTCAGGGCGTTGGTCTGGATGAATTCGCGCCGGGGTTCGACCACGTCGCCCATCAGGGTGGAGAACACCTGTTCGGCTTCGTCGGCCTGGTTGACCTTGACCTGGAGCAGGGAGCGGACCTGGGGGTCCAGAGTGGTTTCCCACAGCTGTTCCGGGTTCATCTCGCCCAGGCCCTTATAGCGCTGGATGGCGATGCCGCGGCGGCCCTGTTCCATCACCGCGGTCACCAGGGCAACGGGGCCGGACAGCACGGTTTCGCGCTCCTTGACGATCAGGGCGGCGGGCTCGGCGAAGGTTTCGCGCATGCCGGCCGCCAGCTCATTGAGGCGCCTGGCCTCGCCCGAGCGGATGATGGCGGCATCCACCAGATGGGTCTCGGTGACGCCACGCAGGGTTCGCTGGAAGGAATAGCCGTCGCCTTCGATCCAGGTGCCCTTCCAGCCGCGCTCCAGATGGGCGCTGTCCAGGGCGTCGGTGATGGCGGCCTGCTCCACCATCTTCAGCGGCAGACGGCGGGTGAGCGGACCCAGCAGGTTCCTGACGGTGCGGGCCTGCTCGACCAGGGCACGCAGTTCCACCGCCGCCACCTGCGAGCCGTCGGCGCGCTTGAGCACCGCGTCGTTGAGGCCGCCGTCGATCAGGTATTCCTCCAGCGCCCGGTCGTCCTTGAGGTAGACCTCGGACTGGCCGCGCTTGGCGCGGTACAGCGGCGGCTGGGCGATATAGAGATAGCCGCGCTCGATCAGCTCGGGCATCTGGCGGTAGAAGAAGGTCAGCAACAGGGTGCGGATGTGGGAGCCGTCCACGTCCGCGTCGGTCATGATGATGATCTTGTGGTAGCGGGCCTTGTCGATGTTGAAATCCTCGCGGCCGATGCCGGTGCCCATGGCGGCGATCAGGGTACCGATTTCGGCCGAGGACAGCATCTTGTCGAAGCGGGCGCGCTCGACGTTCAGAATCTTGCCCTTGAGCGGCAAGATGGCCTGGTTGGCGCGGTTGCGCCCCTGCTTGGCTGAGCCGCCGGCGGAATCGCCCTCGACGATGAACAGTTCGGACAAAGCCGGATCGCGCTCCTGGCAATCGGCCAGCTTGCCGGGCAGGGTGGCGATGTCGAGGACGCCCTTGCGCCGTGTCAGCTCGCGCGCCTTCCTGGCCGCTTCGCGGGCGGCGGCGGCTTCCACCACCTTGGTGACCACCTTGCGGGCTTCCTGGGGGTGTTCCTCGAACCATTCGGCCAGCTTTTCACCGACCACGTTTTCCACCACCGGGCGGACCTCGGAGGAGACCAGCTTGTCCTTGGTCTGGCTGCTGAACTTGGGGTCGGGCACCTTGACCGACAGGACGCAGGTCAGGCCCTCGCGCATGTCGTCGCCGTTGAGCGCCACCTTTTCCTTCTTGGCGATGCCCGATTCGTTGGCATAGGCGTTGATGGTGCGGGTCAGCGCGGCGCGGAAGCCGGCCAGATGGGTGCCGCCGTCACGCTGGGGGATGTTGTTGGTGAAGCACAGCTGGGTCTCGTGGTAGCTGTCGGTCCATTCCATGGCCACTTCCACGGTCATGCCGTCCTTCTCGCCGGCGACGGCGATGGGCGGGGCATGCAGCGCGGTCTTGGAACGGTCCAGGTAATGGACGAAGGCCTCGATGCCGCCCTCGTAATGCAGCTCGGTGACCTGTTCCTCCGGGTGGCGCTGATCCCTGAGCCACAGCCGGACGCCGGAATTGAGGAAGGCCAGCTCGCGCAGGCGGTGTTCCAGGGTGGCGAAATCGAATTCGGTCTTGGTGAAGATGGTCGGGCTGGGCAGGAAGGTGACCTCGGTGCCGCTCTTGTCCGAGGGGCCGATCTGCTTCAGGGGCGCTTCGGCATCGCCCATCTTGAAGCGCATCTTGTGCTCGATGCCGCCGCGCCAGATGCGCAGGTCCAGATATTCGGAGAGCGCGTTGACCACCGAGACGCCGACACCGTGCAATCCGCCCGAGACCTTGTAGGAATTCTGGTCGAACTTACCGCCGGCATGGAGCTGGGTCATGATGACCTCGGCCGCCGAGACGCCCTCTTCCTTGTGGATGTCGGTGGGGATGCCGCGGCCGTTGTCGTTGACCGTGCACGAGCCGTCGGCGTTGAGGATGACCTCGACCCGGTCGGCATAGCCGGCCAGGGCCTCGTCGATGGCGTTGTCGACCACTTCGTAGACCATGTGATGCAGGCCCGAGCCGTCGTCGGTGTCGCCGATATACATGCCCGGCCGCTTGCGCACCGCGTCGAGACCGCGCAGCACCTTGATGGAATCGGCGCCGTAATCCTCGGCGCCGGCCTGGGCGGCGGCGACCTGCTCGGCGGAGGCCATCCCAACGGTGCTGGGGTCCGGGGCATTGGCATTGGGTTCGGCGGTGCTCATCACGTCTCAACCTTCTCTGGGGCGACATTGGCATCGGTCACCCGGAAAAACTGGGCCCTTGAACCGAAGCCGGCGAACAGCATGGCATCGGTTCCGGTCATCCAGCTCTGCGCCCCCAGGGCGCACAGCTCGTCGAACAAGGCGGCGCGGCGGAGTTCGTCCAGATGCGCCACCACCTCGTCCAGCAGCAACAGCGGCGCTCTGGCCCCGCTGCGGCTCTGGACCCGGCTCTGGGCCAGCACGATGGACACCAGAACCGCCTTCTGCTCGCCGGTGGAGCAAAGCCCCGCCGGTAAATCCT
>JACQAD010000050.1 GCA_016195125.1 Magnetospirillum sp. | reverse complement strand
CCACGCCAAAGGCGGAGGGCGACGGGTCCGAGGAGCGGACCACGGGCTGGGTCACCGGCGCCTTCGGCAGATCCTTTGCCGCCATGGCTCCGGGCCGGGTTTCGCAAGCGCCCAATGTCACGCCAAGGACACAGGCCAGGAGAACGGATCGCCTCACTCACCCCTCCTGATTCGGATCGGTGAAACCCAGGCTCTGCTGAAAGTTGGGCAAAAATAAGGCGCCCGCCCCCTGCCGAAGCAGAGGGGCGGGCGCCCCATTTTCATGCCGTCATCGACCTGATTAGTTCAGGACGGTCACGCCACGGCGGTTCTGCGACCAGGCGGCCTCGTTCGAGCCGAGAGCGACGGGGCGCTCCTTGCCGTAGGAGACGGTCTTGACGCGAGCGGCGGCCACACCGGCAGCCTTCAGGTACTCGGCAACGGCATTAGCGCGCTTCTCGCCCAGGGCAAGGTTGTACTCGCGGGTGCCGCGCTCGTCGGCATGACCTTCGACGGTCATGGCGTAGTTCGGATAAGCCTTCAGCCAGGCAGCCTGCTTGTCCAGAGTGGCCTTGGCGTCGGCGCGCAGGCTGCTCTTGTCGAAGTCGAAGAACACACGATCGCCAACGTTAGCGACGAAGTCTTCCTTCGAGCCCTTGACGATACCAGAAGTCGCGGCAGGCGAGGTCTGGCCGGCACCACCCTTGGCACCGGTATCGGTCGGAGCGGATTCGCAAGCCGCGAGCAGAGCGGCGGCGGCAAAGATGCTGAGGAAACGCAGTTTCATATTTGAGGACTCCCCCTCAATGGCGACGCGGGAATGGAATAAAGATCGGACCTTAGAGACTCCGCACCGTCCGTTAAGACGACACGCCCCACCAATGACACCGTTAGCATGGGACCCGGTGCCACCGGAATAAATCCTAATCGGCGCGGACTATACAAACATAATTCTAGGGAATCAAGGGGGACCAAGCAGGATCTGAGCCGTCGATGGGGGTCAACAGCACTCTTTCATTAAATCCTGTCAGGTCGATGGTGTACAGACGCACGGATTGACCCCGGCCGCGCTCATCGGACGGAGACTCGCGGAAAAACGACAGAACCCGGCCATTGGGGGCCCAGGTGGGGCCTTCCACCAGGAAACCTTCGGCCAGCAAACGCTCGCCCGAACCGTCGGGGCGCATGACACCTGGGCGCCGTATCGATGGCCGGGTTGAAGGTCAGCTGCTTCTTCTGGCGGGTCAGCAGGTTCATCTCGTAGATTTCAGTATTGCCGCTTTCGGCCATGCTGAAGATCACCTTGTTGCCGTCGGGCGAGAAGCGCGGCGCGAAGGTCATGCCCGGGAAATTGCCCAGCGCCTCGCGCCGGCCGGTATCCAGGTTGAAGATGTAGACCCTGGGCACCCCCTTGAAATAGGACAGGTAGGTGATCTCGCGCGAGCTGGGCGAGAAGCGCGGCGTCAGGACCAGCTCGCTGCCGTCGGTGAGGAAGCGGTGGTTCTCGCCGTCCTGGTCCATGATGGACAGACGCTTCTTGCGGTCGTTCTTCGGCCCCGATTCGGCGATATAGACGATCTGGGTATCGAAATAGCCATCCTCGCCGGTGACGCGCTTATAGATGGCGTCGGCCACCTTATGGGACAGGCGGCGCCAATCTTGGGGCGAGGCCGACAGGGTCCAGCCGGTCATGTAGGCTTCGTTGAAGACGTCCCACAGGCGGAACTCCACCCGGACGCGGCCGTCGGCGCCGGTCTCGACCTTGCCCTGAACCAGGGCTTCGGCGTTGATGGCCTTCCAATCGGGGAAGCGCGGCTGCACCTGCAGCGAGGCCACCGACTGGATGAAGGCCTTGGGATCGACGGGCTTGAACAGGCCCGACCGCTCCAGATCGGCCGAGACCACCTTCGAGATATCGGCGCCGATGCGCGTATCCTGCGGTGAATTGCCAGCGAAATCGGGAATGGCGATGGGCAGCGGCTTCATTTGGCCGCGGGTGATATCGATGCGCACCTCGGCATGGGCCGGAATGGCCACGAACACCCCGAGGACGAAGATCGCGGCCAGTGCCGCTAAGCTGCGAATGCGTGACATGAGGATCATCTTCCTGCCGCGAACTTGGGGTTGAACCGTAGAGAAAAGTCTCGGAACTGCTCGTACTTGTTGACCGGGATAGGCAATGGACTGGCCAACATGACCGCCCGCCGAGCGCTGTCGGCGGCGGCCTGGTAATAGGGATTGGCCATCATCATGGGGTCGAAGGCGATTTCCGCCCTGGTGACGGTGCCGTCGGGCAGCACCGAGACCTTGATCTCGACGATGAGCTTGTCGGCATCCTTGGCGCCGGCGGGCACACTCCAGAAGCGCTCCACATGGGCGCGGATACGATCCTGCTCGGTCATGGAGACCGGCTCGAGCGGATTGTTGGACGCCGATCCCTTCACCGCCTGGGGCGTATTCTGGGTGGCGTTCTTGTCGGCGGGCGCCGTGGGTTTCAGCTTCTCGGCCGATTTCAACAGCTTGTCCAACTCGTCCTTGGGCGTCGGCTTCTTCTTGTCCACGGATTTGAGCAGCGAATCCAGCTCGTCCTTGACGTCCTTCTGCTTTTTCGGCGGCTCGGGGCGCGGCTCGGGCTTGGGCGGCGGCGGCGGTTCCGGCTTGGGCTCGGGCTTGGGTTCCGGTTTGGGAACGGGTGCGGGGGCCGGCTCCGGCTTGGGCGGCGGCGGAGCGGGCGGTGCCGGCGGCGGCGGCGGCGTGGGCGGTGCCGGCTTGGGGGGCTCGGGTTTGGGCGGCTCGGGCTTGGGCGGTTCGGGCTCGGCCTTCTGGGGCTCGGGCTGAGGCTTATTGTCCTGAAGCGGCGGCGGATTGGTCTTTTCGCCGATGGGAACGATGTCCACGATCATCGGCGTCTCGATTTCCGGCGGCGTACGCCAGAATTGCGGCAGCCCGAACACGGCGAGCAGAAACATCGCCAAGTGCAAGATGCCGGAGAAGACGTAGCTTTCGCGCCGCAATTCCATGACCAGACGCTAGCGCCCCCCCTTCTTGGCGGGCTTGGCCGGGCCATCGCTGCCCTTGACCTCGGTCACCAGCGCCACCTTGGCGAAGCCGGCGGCGCCCAGGGTGCCCATGACTTCCATCACGCGGCCGTAATCGATGGTCTTGTCGCCGCGCACGAAGATGCGGGTTTCCGGCTTCTGGGCGGTGATGGCCTGAAGCCGGGGCGCCAGTTCGTCCAACTGGACCTCGGTCTCCTGAATCCAGATCTTGCCGTGGGCGTCCACCGTCACCGACAGGGGTTGGTCGTCACCCTTGATGGGCGCGGCCGAGGTCTTGGGCAGATCCACCTGGACACCGGCGGTGAGCAGTGGCGCCGTCACCATGAAAATGACCAGCAGCACCAGCATGACGTCGACCATGGGGGTGACGTTGATCTCGGCCACCGGCCGGAACTTGCGGGAATGCCCACCCTTGCGCATGCCGATGGAGGCGCCCATCAGACCTTCTCCTCGAGCTGGCGCGAGAGGATGGCGCCGAACTCTCCGGCGAAGTTCTCCAGCCGCTTGGAATAGCGGTCGAGATCGGTGGAGATCTTGTTATAGGCGATCACCGCCGGAATGGCGGCCACCAGGCCCAGGGCGGTGGCGAACAGCGCCTCGGCGATGCCCGGCGCCACCACGGCCAGCGAGGTGTTCTTGGTCGCGGCGATGGACTGGAACGAGTTCATGATGCCCCAGACGGTACCGAACAGGCCGATGAACGGCGCCGTCGACCCCACCGAGGCCAAGAAGCCCAGGCGGCGCTCGAGCAATTCCATCTCGCGGCCGAGCGTCACGCTCATCACCCGGTCGATGCGCTGGGGCAGGCTGGCGCGGGTGGAATCGCGGTCGGCCAGACCCTTGGCGGCGGTGCGGCGCCATTCGCGCATGGCGGCCACGAAGATGGACGACATAGGATCGAGCGGACGCGAGCCGATCCGATCGTAAAGCTCTTCCAGCGAGCCGCCGGACCAGAAGGCTTCCTCGAACTGGTCGGCCTTGGTGGTGAGCTGACGCACCTTCATCAACTTGTCGAAGATGATGGCCCAGCACCAGAACGATGCGCCGAGCAGCGCGATCATCACGAACTTGACGATGATGTCGGCGCGCACAAACAACGCCCACATGGACAAATCCATCTGTGCCGCCGCTCCGGCCGCCCCTACTGCCTGAGAGGGATCCATGGTACCTACCGCCTTTCGCTGATCCAGTTCGCGAACAAATCCCTGACCGGCGCCGGAATGCGCGCCGGCTTGCCGGACAGGGTGATATAGCCCAGGCGCACATCAATGCGCACCAAGAGAGTGCCGTCATCGGCACGAGAAATGGTCTGGCGCAGTTCTACACTGGCGCCCCCCACCTCTAAAACCTCGGTTTCCACAAGCAACAGATCGTCCAGGCGGGCCGGACGCAGGAAGTCGATGGTGGCGTTGCGCACCGCGAACGCCGTCCCTTCCCCCTCCTCCAGCAGCGCCTGCTGGCTGATGCCCATCTCGCGCACCAGCTCGGTGCGGGCGCGTTCGGCGAAGTTCAGATAATTGGAGTGGTAGACGATGCCGCCGGCATCGGTGTCCTCGTAATAGACGCGAATGGGAAAAGAGTGACGCCGGCTCAATCCTCACCCTCCCCCATCTGGGTCAGAAGGTCCAGTTGCACCAGCAGATCCTTGGGCGGATTGAGCCCGATATGCTTGAAGCCCGAGGCCGAGAGCATGCGGCCGCGCGGCGTGCGCTGGATCATGCCCTGCTGCAGCAGATAAGGCTCGACCACCTCTTCCAGGGTGTCGCGGCTTTCGGACAGGGCGGCGGCCAGGGTTTCCACTCCCACCGGCCCACCGCCGTAATTCTCGGCAATGCAGCGCAGATAGCGGCGATCCATGGCATCGAGGCCGATCTTGTCCACTTCCAGCCGGTTCAAGGCGGCATCGGCCACCTCGGCATTGACGGGCGAGCGCCCGGCCACGGCGGCAAAATCGCGCACCCGGCGCAACAGCCGCCCGGCGACGCGCGGCGTGCCTCGCGACCGTCTGGCCACCTCGGCGGAACCGTCGGCGGTGAGATCGAAGCCAAGCACCCGCGCCCCCCGGCTGACGATGGCTTCCAATTCGGCGGGCTCGTAGAAATTCAGACGGCAGGGAATGCCGAAACGCTCGCGCAGCGGCGTGGTCAGCAGGCCCGAGCGCGTGGTCGCCCCCACCAGCGTAAAGGGCGGCAATTCGATACGGACGGAACGGGCCGCCGGCCCTTCACCGATGATCAGGTCCAACTGAAAATCCTCCATCGCCGGATAGAGAACCTCCTCTATGGCAGGATTAAGGCGATGGATCTCGTCGATGAACAGAACGTCGCGGGGCTCCAGATTGGTCAGCAGCGCCGCCAGATCGCCGGCTCGCTGGATCACCGGGCCGGAAGTGGCCCGAAAGCCGACGCCCAGTTCGCGGGCCACGATCTGAGCCAGGGTGGTCTTGCCCAGGCCGGGCGGCCCGTGGAACAGCACGTGGTCCAGGGCCTCGCCTCGGGCTCGCGCCGCGCTGATGAAGACCTTGAGGTTGTCGCAGACCTGCCTTTGCCCGACGAAATCGTCCAGCGACAGCGGACGCAGCGACGTCTCGGCGTCGGCGGCATGCTGTTCGGGCGAGACGACGCGCTGGGTCATCGCGTCAGATCCTTGCCCAGGCGCTTCAGGGCGGCGCGGATCAGGGCCGGGGCGTCGGCATCGTCACCCAACTCGCGGGCGGTCTCGCCCACCGCCTGGAAGGCCTCCAGACGCTTGTAGCCGAGATTGACCAGGGCTGAGATCGCGTCCTCCAGCCGCCCGGAAGCGGCGGGCAGCGGCGCCGACCCGGCCAGGGCGGCGGCGACGCCACCGGGGTTGAAGCCGCCCAGGGCGATCTTGCCGGCCTTGTCCTTGAGCTCGGTCAGAATCCGCAAAGCCAGCTTGGGGCCGACGCCGTTGGCCCTTGTCAAACCGGCCTTGTCCTGGGCCGCGATGATCTGGAGAAGCTGGTCGGGAGACGCCACCGACAGGATGGACAGAGCCACCTTGGCCCCCACCCCCTGAACCGTGGTCAGCAGCCGGAACCAGTCGCGCTCGCCGGTATCCATGAAGCCGTAGAGCTGAATGGCGTCTTCGCGCACATGGGTCTCGATGAACAGCGAAGCGGCGATACCCGCCTCCAGCCGCGCCAGGGTCTTGGTCGAACAAGACACCAGATAGCCGACCCCGTTGCAGTCGACCACCACCCAGTCGTCGCCCAGGGAATCGATCAGGCCCTTGAGCTTGGCGATCATCGCGCCCCCATGGCGGCCTGCTGGGCCCTGGCGATTTTCTGCTGGGTACCGCGATGATGGGCGTGACAGATGGCCACGGCCAGGGCATCAGCGGCGTCGGGCGTGGCGGCCAGGCAGCCGGGCAGCAAGGTCTTGACCATCATCCCCACCTGCTCCTTGGCGGCGCGGCCGGTCCCGACCACCGATTGCTTGACCAGGGTGGCGGCGTATTCGCCCACCGGCAGGCCGGCCTTGGCCGGAACCAGCAGGACCACGCCACGGGCCTGACCCAGCTTAAGGGTGCTGTTGGGATTCATGTTGACGAAGGTCTCTTCCACCGCCGCCTCATCGGGCAAGAAATCGGCGATCACCTTGGCGATTCCGTCATGGAGCTGAACCAGGCGCTCGGCCAGGGCCGCGGTGGCATCCGGCCGGATCACCCCATCGGCCACATGGCGCAGACGGTTGTCGGTCACATCGATGATGCCCCAACCGGTATTGCGCAACCCTGGGTCCAACCCAAGAATCCTCATCCCCCGAGCTTTTCCATGATGTCGTCGGGAATCTCGAAATTGGCCTGAACCCGCTGGACGTCGTCATTATCTTCCAGGGTATCGAGCAGCTTCATCAGGGACCGGGCGGTATCCTCGTCGGTGACCGGCACGGTGGTCTGGGGCTGCCAGTCCAGGCGCGCGTATTCGGGCGTGCCGAACTTGGCTTCCAGGGCATCGCGCACGGCGCCCAGATCGTCGGGAGCGCAGGTGATCTCGTGACCGTCCTCGGAGGATTCCACGTTGTCGGCCCCGGCATCCAGGGCGCCCTCGAACATGGCCTCGGCCTGGGCGGCGGCGGCGGGATAGCGGATGGCGCCGACGCGGTCGAACATGAACGACACCGAATTGGTTTCGCCCAGGGCACCGCCGTTCTTGTTGAAGGCGGTGCGGACCTCGGTGGCGGTACGGTTGCGGTTGTCGGTCAGGCCCTCGACGATGATGGCCACCGAACCGGGGCCATAGCCCTCGTAGCGCACTTCCTCGTAATTGGTGCCGTCCTCGCCGCCGGCGCCGCGCTTGATGGCGCGGTCCATGGTGTCCTTGGACATATTGGCGGCCCGCGCGGCCACGATGGCGGCGCGCAGGCGCGGATTGGCCGCCGGATCGGGCATGCCGGACTTGGCCGACACCGTCAGCTCGCGAATCAACTTGGTGAACACTTTGGCGCGCTTGGCGTCCTGCGCACCCTTGCGATGCATGATGTTCTTGAACTGTGAATGCCCGGCCATAATCCGTTACCAGCCCCGATCAAATGAAGGTCGATCGGTGCCTATACCATATGTTGTGGCAAAGCAACAGAGCCGAGGCCGATCGGATCAATGGCTGGCGCGCACCGCCCTCTCGGGAAGGACGGCGGGATCGGTCCCGGCGACGGACCTTGCGACCCCGCTCATGCCCTGGACACGGATCAGCCGGGATTCCCGGACGCCGGCGGGGCTGGCGGCGGTGCGTCGATCTTCTTGCGCATGGCATCAAGCAGCACCGCGATATTGCCGCCGGCATTGCGAATCACCGAGGTAAAGTCGGAGCGGATGGTGGTGACCAGGGCCACGCCCTCGGCGGTCGCATCGGAAATGACCGCCTTGCCTGCCGGAGATTGGAGGACGACGAAGTCCAGATTAACCTCGTCATCCACCGACGGCTTCAACTTGGTATGGACGACGAAGGCGTCGGCACGGGTCTCGGTCCCCAGGAACACCATTTCCGGCCTGACCGGAGCGTTATCCATCAAGGAGCCGTAGGTGGCCACGAAAAACGGGATCAGCAACGAACTGAAGGTTCCCTGCTGCTCCGGCGTCGCCTTGCGCCAGTAGCGCCCCAGGATCAATTCGGATTCGAAGGTGATATCGGCATACTTCTCCACCAGGGCCGCCACCTTGGCTCTGGTCTGCTCTCGGGTGAAAGGGCCGCCGGCGAAACTGGCACTGGCATCGGCGACGGCACTGCGGACCAGGGCCTCGGCGGTGGGGCCATCCAGAGCGGCGGCACCGGCATCGGAGGGCATCAGCGCGGCAATCACCATGTAAAATGATGCGAACAGCCCAAGGATGCGGCGCGGCATATCATCAAATCTCCCGATGGACGGCAAGGCGGCGGGACCATAATCCGCCGGAACTGACAACAACCTGTCAGTTGTACAAGCTCAACCCGGCCAGGTCTCGGCCAAACGACCGCCAAGCCGCAGCGGCGCCACACTTTTGGCCAGGCCGGTGCGATCGTCGGTTTCAACCAGAACGCCGCACAAGGTTCCCGCCCCTTCGGCCGGCGACAGGCGCTCGCCGGGAATCTTGCGGACGAATTTGTGGATGGCGGCCTCTTTCTTCATGCCTATCACCGAATCGTAATCGCCGCACATGCCGGCATCGGTCTGGTAAGCGGTGCCGTTGGGCAGGATCTGGGAATCGGCGGTGGGAACGTGAGAATGGCTGCCCACCACCAGACTGACCCGACCATCGGCCAGATGTCCCACCGACATCTTCTCGCTGGAGGCTTCGGCATGGATGTCGACGATGATGGCGTCCATGGCGCCCGCCCCCAGGCGCACCTTCGCCAGTTCCTTCTCCAGGGCGGCGAAGGGATCGTCGAGCGGGTCCATGAACAGGCGGCCCATGAGCTGGACCACCATGACCTTGCGCCCTCGGGTGGTGGGATAGATTCCAACGCCGCGGCCGGGCGTGCCGGCGGGATAATTGAGGGGACGCAGCAGCCGGGGCTCGCCATCCATATAGGGCATGATCTCGCGCTGGTCCCAGGAATGGTTGCCCAGCGTCACCACGTCGATCCCGGCGGCGAAGAATTCGTCGGCGATCTTGGGAGTGATGCCGAAGCCGTGGGCGGCATTCTCGCCGTTCACCACCACGAAATCGGGGGCCAGCCGAGCCCGGATTTCGCCCAGGCGCTCGATGATGACGTCACGGCCCGAGCGGCCGATGACATCGCCCATGTACAGAATCTTCATGTCCGTCCCGTCACGATCACGCCCTGCTCTCCCGTCACGATCATGCCCTGCTCCGTGGCGATGCGGTCCAGCCTCTGGTCCCAAGGCCCGGCGGGGACTTCCTCCACCTCCTGAGCGGCGAAGGCCAGACCGATGGCGGCGACTCCGCCGCCCTGGCGCAGCCGGGCCAGGGTGCGGTCATAGTATCCGCCGCCATAGCCCAGACGGAACCCCCTTAAGTCGAAGGCCAGCAACGGCACCAGGACCACCGACGGAATCACCGATGGCGCCGGGGCGAGTGGGTGCCTCGTCCCATGGGGGCCGGGCTCCAGGCCTTCGTCGAGGTTCCATTGCCGGAAATCCAGGGGCTGCCCGGTTTCCGTCACCACCGGCAGCGCCAGAATACAGCCCCGCCCGGCCAGGTCACGCAGCAGTGGCAACGGATCGATCTCGTCACCCAGCGGCCAGTACCCGGCGACGACCGCCCGGGCGGGAATGTCCAATACCGGTGCCAGAGCAGCCAGGGCCAGGGAGGCATTGAGGCCATGACTTTGGAAGGCCTCGCGCCGGATCGACGCGGCCGCCGCTCGCAATGTCTTCTTGGCGCAATGGGTGCGATCGTCTGTCATGATGCAGTTGGAGTGGAGTGGAGCGGCGCCACCTCGGCCGTTGGCCCTGCAAGTCCTCCGTGGCCTGCTACTGCAGGTGGGAGCCATATACCGGAACCACGGTTCCGGCAGGGACAGCCCCCTAGAGGAAGTTATTGGCCCCAGGGACATTGGCTGCCTGACGCACCGCGCAGCAGACCGCTCCGCCCCTGAAGCTAGGCTCTTTCCAGCCGGGTAGCAATGGCTTCGATGCGCTGGGCCAGGGAATCGATGAGTCCGGCCAGGCGGGTGTCGCCATCGGCGGCGGCGCCCACTTCCGAACCCAGCTTGGCCAGTTCGTCCCTGGCCTCGCCCAATTCGTCGGCCAGCAGCAGCCCGACCATGACCAGCAGGCGGGAATCGCTCACCGAGCCCACGGTGGACAGCAGATGCTGGGCGCGGGCATCGACCTCGCGCCCCAAATTCTGTATCCGGTTTACCTGCGTATCGTCACAGGCGATGTCGTAGACCCGGCCATTGATGGTGATGTTGACGACAGCCAAAGATCACTCCTCCAGCAGATCGCGCAGATGATCGATGGCAGTATCGAGGCGGGCCGAGACCACTCGGGTGGTTTCCTCCAGCTTCGCATAATCGTCGCGGGCGCCGCGCAGCTCGCCGGCCAGCAGCAGATCGCCGGCCCCGACCCGGGCCGAGGCCGATTCCAGACGGTCGATGGCCGCACCCAGACGGCGCATGGCCTCGTCGGTACGTTGCAGACTATGCCCCTGGCGGTGTTCCACGACCCATCCCCGATTCGGAAAATCGTGCCGAGGGTATGGCCGAAGCCGTTTCGAGTCAACACGAGGCGCGGTTGATCGCCCGGCAAGGGAAGGCTAACCTGGACGCCTCGCCGCATTCGCAAGGATGGGTTTCATGCGCTCCGCCCTGTTCGCCGTCACTTTGGCCGCAATCTGTCTGGCTTGCCAGCCCGTCCTGGCCCAGGACATTCCGCCTCTCTCCAAGGGGCAGATGCTCTATGTGCCGGTCTATTCCCACATCTCCCACGGCAATCTCGATCACCGGGGCAAGGCCTCGGAATTGCTGCTGTCCACCATGCTCAGCCTGCGCAATACCGATCCTGCCCTCCCCATCACCGTCACCTCGGTGCGCTATTACGATACCGAGGGCAAGATGCTACGCGATTACCTGGCCAAGCCGCTGGTCCTGGCGCCCATGGCCTCGTCCGAGGTCTTTGTCGAGCACAAGGACAAGAGCGGCGGCAGCGGCGCCAATTTCGTGGTGGAGTGGAATTCCGAGCGCCCGGTCAACACGCCGGTGGTGGAATCCGTCAACGCCTATTTCTTCGGCACCCAGTCGGTGGCCTTCACCAGCCCGGGGCGGCCCATCGCGGCCCAGCGCTGACGTGATCATTCATTCCCTGGAGCAGGGATTGGCGGCCCTCAGCCAAGGCGGCGAGGCGATCACGCTGGAAAGCCCGCCCGGCGCCGCCGGCCATCATGGAATCGGCTGGTGGCTGGCTCTGATCCGCATTCTGAGGCAGGAACGGCCGCTGGCGGAATTCGAGGCGGTTCTCGATTGCGGCGATTCGCCGGGACTGGCCCTGGAGGCCATCGAGGCCGGCGTCCCGATCATCCGGGTCGGCGGCCTTTCCCCGGACATGATCGGACGCCTGCGGGCCATGGCCGCCCTGTCTGGAAGCCTGATCCGCTAGATATCGTACATCAGCACGGCTTCGACCCGTCCGCTCCGGATTGCCATGTCGGCCAGGGTGGTGTTGTCGAGAATGGCGGCGATGGCGTCACGCACGTCCTGCATGACACTGCGCACGGCGCAGGCCGCCTCGTCGATGCAATCCTCGCAACGGCGATAGGCGGTACGCGACACACAGGGAACCGGCGCCAAGGGACCGTCCAGAACCCTGACGATATCGCCGACCATGATGCGCGACGCAGGCTTGGCCAGAACATAGCCCCCACCCTTGCCCTTCTTGGAGGACAGCAGGCCGCTGTTCTTCATCTCCAGAAGAATGGCGTCGAGGAACTTCTTGGGGATTTTCTCGGCCTCGGCCACGTCGGCGATCAGGGATGGCCCCCGGCCCTCGCAGCGGGCCAGATAGACCATGGCCTTCAATCCGTATTTCGCCTTGCTCGACAGCATAATGTACCTACTCCATAGACAGATAGAGAAGGCGACCAATCAGGCGGGTGTCAATGCCTGATCGAAGGAAAAAGACGGGAGTCTGATCGAAGGAAAAAGACGGGGGTCTGATCGAAGGAAAAAGACAGGGGCGGGCGTGTGTCGCACCCGCCCCCGCCAAGATGCGACCTCAGGGAGACTGGAGGGCCGCAGTAAACTCAGGAAGAACCTTGAAGAGGTCGGCGACCAGGCCGTAATCGGCGACCTGGAAGATGGGGGCCTCTTCGTCCTTGTTGATGGCGACGATGACCTTGGAATCCTTCATGCCGGCCAGGTGCTGGATGGC
>JACQAD010000368.1 GCA_016195125.1 Magnetospirillum sp. | reverse complement strand
GTGCCCACCCCCGAGGGCGGCACCCACGAGGCCGGGTTCAGGAACCTGCTGACCCGCGGCCTGCGCAATTACGGCGAGATGCTGGGCAACAAGAAGGCGGCCCAGATCACCGCAGAGGACGTCATGGTCGGCGCCTGCGTCATGGTCAGCCTGTTCATCCGCGATCCGCAATTCCAGGGCCAGACCAAGGAAAAGCTGGCCAGCCCCGAAGCCACAAGGCTGGTGGAAAACGCGGTCAAGGATCATTTCGACCACTGGCTGTCCGGCGACAAGGCCTCGGCCACCGCCCTGCTCTCCCGGCTGATCGACCGGGCCGAAGACCGCCAGCGCCGCCGTCAGGCCAAGGAAATGAACCGCAAGACGCCCACCAAGCGTCTGCGCCTGCCGGGCAAGCTGGCCGATTGCTCGCGCTCGGTCAATGTCGGCACCGAATTGTTCCTGGTGGAGGGTGATTCCGCCGGCGGCTCGGCCAAATCGGGGCGCAACCGCGAAACCCAGGCCATCCTGCCCTTGCGCGGCAAGATCCTCAACGTCGCCTCGGCCTCGGTGGACAAGCTGCGCCAGAACCAGGAACTGAAAGACCTGATGGAGGCCCTGGGCTGCGGCGCCAGGGAAGGCTACGACGACGAGAAGCTTCGCTACGAAAAGATCATCATCATGACCGACGCCGATGTGGACGGCGCCCACATCGCCTCGCTGCTGATGACGTTCTTTTACCAGGAAATGCCCGAGCTGATCAGGAACGGCCACCTCTACCTGGCCCTGCCGCCCCTGTATCGCCTCGCCCACGGCCAGATCGTCGCCTATGGCCGCGACGACGCCCACAAGGAAGAGCTGCTGAAGACCCTGTTCGCCAACAAGAAGAACGTGGAAATCAGCCGCTTCAAGGGATTGGGCGAAATGCCGCCGGCCCAGCTCAAGGACACCACCATGGACCCCAGGAAGCGCACCCTGCTCCGGGTCACCATCCCCGCCGGCCGCACCGAGGAAGACCACGAGGAAGCCCGCGACGTGGCCCGTCTGGTGGAAAGCCTGATGGGCCGCAAGCCTGAACTGCGCTTCGCCTTCATCCAGGAACGGGCAAGATTCGCCACGGATCTGGACGTGTAGCCGCTGCAGGTTTGGCCATAAGATGAGAAATTAGGCCATAACATGAGAATGGTCTGAGATACGGCCTGATGCAGATATGTTGGCGACGGCACCTGACCTTTCCGGAGCCGTCGCCGGTTCGCGCATCAGAACCTATATGTCAGCCCCAATCCGCCGGAAAACTGGTTCTCCGAGCCTTGATTTTTGACGATGGGGCTGTCGGCCGCATCACTCAGCAGACGTCCATATTCGGTGCGGGCGAACAACTCGATCGCGGGAGTGAAGGCATAGCCGGCATTCAGGCCAACCTTCACATCCTTGATCCCCGCCGCGGCATCATAAGCCGCATAATGCTTCGGCGACCGAGCCGATTGGATGGCGGTAATTCCGAACAGGCTTTGCATATAATTATCGTCGGCCCAGGTGGTCGAAAGATCGGCGCCCACCCTGATTTTGTCGCTCTGATATATCTTGTAGCCACCCTTCAGGGTGATGGTCGTCCCGTCGCGATCACCCCCCAGATCCCGCGCGACGACCAGCCCGGCACTCATGGCGTTGTAGCGATAATCAATCCCCAGACGGGCGACGGCATTGCCTGAAAGATTGCCCAAGCCACGCAGGGCATCATCATTATCCTTGTCGGCGCTTTCCTTACGCCCACGCCAGTATCCGATACCGCCGGAAACGGACAAGCCAGTGTCCTTAAAGGGGGTCAGCACGACCTTCAGGCCATCCTTCGGATTCAGGAAGACCGTTTCGCGCCATGACACCTCGGCCACCGGCATGGGCTCCACATGATAATTCTTGGACCCTTCATAGGTGGGCGCCACCATCAGACCAGCCCCCAGCTTGAAGGCCCAATCGGACTTTGGCTCCGCTGCCTTTTGGGCCTCGCCCGCCATGGCCTGCGCGGTCAGGATCAGCCCCAGGGTCAGGGATGCCGGGATGATGGCAAAAGCCGAACGATGAAATCTCATGACAGTGACCGTTCCAATACCAGTTAAACTGATCTGCAGCCTGAATGGTTCGAATTACCGCAGCATTACGCCCCCTTTGTAATGTTGCGGTAACGAATGCGTCCCAAGGTTCAAGGACGCCCCGTGAAGACATGCTTACCGAAAGCCGTCCGCGATGAAGGTGCTGCTGGTCGAAGACAATGTACGCCTGGCTGAATATGTCTCCATCGGCCTGGGCAAGGCAGGCTTTGCCCTCGATGCGGTCACGAATGCGGAAGATGGTGATCTGGCACTGTCTACAACCAGCTATGATGCCGTCATTTTAGACCTGGGCCTGCCGGATCGTGACGGCATGACGTTTTTGACCGATATGAGAAAGCGCGGTGAAACCGCGTTCGTGCTGATTCTGACGGCGCGAGATACCGTGGAGGATCGGGTCAGCGGATTGACCGGCGGCGCCGATGATTATCTGATCAAGCCCTTCGCCATGCCTGAACTTGTCGCCCGCCTTAGGGCCTTAGAGCGGCGACAAAGCCATTCCATGGAACTGATGCTTTCCCGCGGGAACGTACAGTTCGACCCCAATGCCCGAGAGGCCCGTGTGCAAGGCAAGGCGGTGACCCTGAGTCGCAGGGAGACCGATGCCCTCGAATTCCTGATGAAACGCGCAGACCGCGTGGTGCCCAGGTCGATCCTGGAAGATGCCATTTATCCCATGGGCGAGGAATTGGCCTCCAACGCCCTCGATGTCCTGATCCACCGCCTGCGCAAGCATCTGCAGGAAGCTCAGGCGGATATCTCCATCGTGACCATGCGCGGTGTCGGATACATGCTCTCTTACAAGGAGGCCTGAAGATGCGCGGGCGCCTTTCCCTGTCCATGAAGACAACCTTGGCCCTGGTCCTGGTCAACCTGCTGGCGGCGGCCCTGATCTTCCTGCAGTTCTACTTGAGCTTCTGGAAGAATATCTCGCCCCGCTTCGATCCCGAGCACCTGGCCCCAATCAAGCAGTTTCTGGAATACCGACCGGGGGACAGGGCTTTGCCGGCCGAGTTGGCCACTCTGCTGGCCGAAAATCAGCTTCGCCATGTGATGTTCGATGATGAAGGCCGCATTCTGGCCGCATCTGAAGGGGTCAGCGCCCCCTTCTTCTCCCAGTCCCATAGCTGGTTCAGCGAGTTCTTCCGAACCCAGGCCACCCCAGGCAAACCGGCGGTCTACGGCTTTTCCCGCTACCGCGAAGGAGTTACGGTTCAGATAGCGTCCGACGATCCGGTCCTGTTCTACGAGGCCATGGTCTACCGGTTGGCTCGCCATATGAGCGTCATATGCTCGGTGTTTCTGGTGGTAACCCTGCTGGGGAACGCCTTCATCCTGCATTGGTCATTGCGGCCGATCCGGCGCATCTCCGACGAAGCGGCCTCTATTGGGCCGCAAACCACATCTCACCGACTTTCCGAAAGCGGACTGCCGACGGAAATACTGCCCCTGGTCCGCGCGATCAATCTGGTTCTTGACCGGCTTGAAGAGGGATACCTGGCACAGCGCAATTTCATTGCCGATGCCGCCCATGAATTGCGGACTCCTCTGGCCGTGCTGAAGGCGCATCTCGATGTGCTGGATGATCGCCAGTTGGCCGGTTCACTGCAAGACGACCTTGCCAGCATGGAACGGCTGGTTTCCCAATTACTGAGCATAGCCAAGCTCGATGCCATCCAGATTGCCGAGGATGCCTCGGTTAATCTGTCATCCCTGGCCGTGGATGTGGTGCGGCATATGGGCCCCATCGTATTCACCATGGATCGGGAGATCGAGGTCATAGGGGCCGAACATCCCGTATGGGTCAGGGGCCAATCCGACTGTCTCTTCCGGGCCATGCGCAATTTGGTGGAAAACGCACTGCACCACGGCCCGGTCGGATCGGTGATCACCTTGCGCCTGAACCAATCCCCACCCGAAATCCGCGTCGAGGATCAGGGCCCTGGCATTGCACCCCAGATTCGGGAACAAGTGTTCCAACGGTTCTGGCGCGGTGACCGCGACCGCTCGCACGAGGACGGGGCCGGCCTGGGGCTGGCCATCGTGTCAGCCACTATGAAATTGCATGGCGGCAGCATCGCGATCGGCGAGTCGCCCGGTGGGGGCGCTGCAGTTCGACTGATCTTCCCGACGCACCGAGCCAATATGGGAAAAAATCCAGCCGAAGCACGAGAACACTCTGCTCCAGAGTAAGATGATACTGGTTGACAACATCCCGGAGAAACGCCGATTGATCACTCGGAGGAACATGCCCCTCCGCCGGAAAATCAGCAACGTGGACAGATGCGCCATGTCGGCATGGACGCCCGGCACAATATGTTGCGTCCTCAGTTTTTCGCAGCTTATGCCCTGATCCTTTAGGTTTTTCCCAGCTTACGGCCATATTTTCTCATCAAATGGCAAAAATCGGCCCCGCCAACCCATTGAAACCGATTCTCACCGTATGGCCAAACCTACACCACGGTGAGAACCGCCTTGCGCGGCGTCGCACCGCCTTGTGACCGGCCCGCTCGTATTTTGCTCGCCTTACCTTACCACCCGGAGCAATCCCACCTCGCCCACCGGCGCTTCCGCCTGCCAGGGGACCAGGGCCGTCCGCGGCGCCAGTTCGTCGGCCACCTTACGGATGAACGCCGTTTCATAGCGGCCGCGCTGGGCCAGCAGGGGATGGGTGGTGCCGCTGGCCAGCAGGCTTTGGTTGATCACCCAGGCATAGGGCGTGATGCCGGCCCGGCCGAGGTCTTGGGACAGGCGCTCGGCCTCATGCACCGGCGTGGCTTCGGCCAGGGTGACGATCAGGATGCGGGTATAGGCGGGGTCACGCAGTCGGGGCAGCAGATTGCGCACCGCCTCGGGCATGTCGGCCTGGGTCCGCAGCACTTCACGGTGATAGGCATCGGCGGCATCCAAAAGCAGGATGGTGTGGCCGGTGGGCGCGGTATCGAGGACCACGAAAGCATCCCTGCCCTCGTCCACGGTGCGGGCGAAGGCGCGGAACACCGCGATCTCCTCGGTACAGGGCGAGCGCAGATCCTCTTCCAGCATGGCGCGGCCGGCCTGGTCCAGACTGGCCCCCGCCTTGGCCAGCACCTCGTCGCGATAGCGTGAGACTTCCGCCTCCGGGTCGATACGGGCGACGCTCAGATTGGCGGCATGACCGGCCATGGTGGCGGCCAGATGGGCGGCGGGATCGGTGGTGGACAGCACCACCTGATGGCCCCGCGCCGCCAGGGCGACGGCCATGGCGGCGGCCATGGTGGTCTTGCCGACGCCGCCCTTGCCCATGGTCATGATCACGCCGTGACCGGCCCGCTCCAGATCATCCACCAAGGGGGCCAGGCCGGCGGGCAGCCGACCGGGCGCCAGGGGGGCCAAGCCCGGCTCCGAAGCAGGGGCGGGGTGGACCATGGCCCTGAGCGAGTCCAGTCCGACGGTGCCCCTGGGCAGGAACGGAAATTGATCGCGGGGCAGCGACGACAATCCGGCGGGGATGGACGCCACGGCGGCGGCGGCTCGGCTTTCCATGGCCAGCGCGACCTCATCCCCGGTCTGTCCCGCGGCGAAGACGCCGTTCAGGGCCAGCCGCAGATTGCTGACGCCCAATTCCCTCAGTTCATGACGGGTGCGTTCGGCTTCGCGAAGTGCGGAGATTTCGGCGCGGGCCACCAGCACGATGGTGGTGGTGGCCGGGTCGGACAATTGCGCCACCGTGGCGGCATACAGCGCCTTCTGCTTTTCCAGCGCTGCCGCCGTCTTGCCGCCCGCTGGCTGGTCCTCGGCGCCTCCCCCTCGTTGCCCTAGCAACAGCAGTCCCAGGGCCACCCCACTGAGACAACCCATG
>JACQAD010000367.1 GCA_016195125.1 Magnetospirillum sp. | reverse complement strand
CTTCCGCGAATAGAGCCCTCCATGCGCCTTGCCGTCGCCCTGTTTCTGGCCCTGCTGAGCACGCCCGCCCTGGCCGCCGACACCACCCGCCCCCTTGATCTGGGACCGGCCCAGATCGGCATGCGCATCAACCAGCTGCGCTATGCCGCCCTGCCCGCCAATACAAGGGTGATCTGCGGCTGGGACGAGGCCAAGCCGGCGGGGGTCGAAAAGACACCGCTGGTCATGCCCGGCGCCATGGCCACCGCCAAGGTCGACCGTTGCGCCCTGTTCGCCGATAACGGCAAGGACGTGTGGTCGCCGCGCCCGACCATGCTGGCTGGCGTGCCCACCGAATTCTGGTTCCTGACCATCGAGGATGAATCCGGCAGCCAGCGCATCTTCCAGATCGTCGGCCGCCAGCCCAGCGACAATTTCGACAAGACCGCCGCCGCCCTCACCGAACGCTGGGGGGCGCCGGTGCAAAAGGCCTCCTACTTCGCCCGCTGGGTCAGCGGCAGCGCCGAGGGCCAGATGAAGGAGGACGGCGAGGGCGTCATGCTGTGGCTGTTCGACACCAAGCTCCACGCCCTGATGGAAAGCCGCATGCCGCGCGGCAAGGCCAAGAAGTAGGCCGGCGAGGATTCGGAAGACTCCCGTCCATCACCCGAGGGGCCACAAGACACCGCCATATCCCCGCCGCAATCTCGCGGCATAACAATCGCCATGTCACGCGAGAATGCCCTTTTCGCCCTGTCCCGTTTCGGCATGGGCGCCTCCCCCGGCGATGCCTCCTCCATCGCCTCGGACCCGCGTGGCTGGGTGCTGGATCAATTGTCCAGCGCCGTTCTGCCTCCCCAATTGGCCGGGCTGCCGGATGGCGCCCAATCGCTGCGGCGGCTCGGCCAGTTGAAGCAGGAGCGCAAGGATAAGACCGACGCGAACAAGGGCGAACTGCGCCAGCTCTATCTGACCGAGGCCGCCGCCCGCACCCGCGCCGGCGCCGTCAGCCCGACACCGGTGATCGAGCGGCTGGTGCGCTTTTGGAGCAACCATTTCACCGTCTCCACCCTCCGCCTGACCGTGGTGCCCATTGCCGGCGCCTTCGAGCGCGAAGTCGTCCGCCCCCATGTTCTTGGCCGCTTCCACGACATGCTGCGGGCCGCCATCCGCCATCCCGCCATGCTGGCCTATCTGGACAACACCCAATCCATCGGGCCTCATTCCATGGCGGGGGAAAAGCGGGCCAAGGGCTTGAACGAAAACCTGGCGCGCGAGCTTTTGGAATTGCACACTCTGGGCGTCGATGGCGGCTATGCCCAGGCCGATGTCGAGGCCATGGCCGCCATGCTGACCGGCTGGACCTTCGATCCCCGTGACGGCGGCTTCCGCTATGCCCCCCGCCTGCACGAGCCCGGCGCCAAGACGCTGCTGGGCTCACGCTTCGAGGGCGGCGAGATGGAGGCCGAGCGGGCACTTCTGATGCTGGCGCGCTCCCCCGCCACCGCCCGGTTCATCGCCACCAAGCTGGCCCGCCACTTCGCAGCCGACGATCCGCCGCCGGCCCTGGTCGATGCCCTTTCCCGCACCTTCACCGACACCGACGGCGACCTGCTGGCGGTGACCAAAATTCTGGTGACCCGCGCCGAGACCTGGGCGCAGCCCCTGGCCAAGATCCGCAGCCCCGACGATCTGGTGGTGGCGACCATGAAGGCCATGGGCGGTGATCTGGGCGCCGATCAGCGCCTGATCCAATCCCTGACCCTGATGGGACAGATGCCCTGGCGCGCCCCCTCGCCCGCCGGCTGGCCCGACCGGGGCGAGGCCTGGGTCGGCCCCGAAGCCCTGATGCGCCGCCTGGAATGGGCCAAGGCGGTGGCCGACCGCATGGCGCGTCAGGCGCCAGCCGATCTGGCCGAGCGGATCATCGCCGCCGGCCCCGCCACCCGCCAGGCAATGGACAGCGCCAAGGGGCGCGATGCCCTCTTCCTGCTGCTGTCGTCGCGCGAATTCCAAAGGAGATGAGCATGCGTCTCTCCCGCCGCGCCTTTCTTGGCACCGTCGCCCTGGCGGCGTCCAGTCCCGGCGCCCTGGCCGCCGCCGATGACCGGCGCCTGATCGTCGTCGTCCTGCGCGGCGGCATGGACGGGTTGCACGCGATCCCGCCGCTGGGCGATCCCGACTACGCCTCGGCGCGGGGCGGGCTGGCCCTTGGCCGCGACGGCACCACCGCCCTGGACGCCACCTTCGCCCTGCATCCGGCCCTGGCGCCGCTGACGCCGCTGTGGAGCGCCCGCGAGTTGAGCATCGTCCACGCCGTGGCCTCACCCTATCGCGAACGCTCGCATTTCGATGCCCAGGATGTGTTGGAGACCGGCGGGGTCAAGGCCCATGCCCTCGGTGACGGCTGGCTCAACCGCGCGCTGGGCGGCCGCTCCGCCATGGCGGTCAGCCAATCCCCGCCGCTGCTGCTGCGTGGCGCCGCCAAGGCCACCTCGTGGGCGCCGTCGCCGCTGCCCGGCCTGCCCGCCGCGCAGGTCCAGGCCCTGGCGGCGCTATATGCCGGCGACCCGCTGCTGGCCAATGCCTTCGAGGACGGCATCCAGATGGAAGCGTTCGCCGCCGACGCCCTGGCCGACAGCCCCGACATGGCGGGCGAGGCCAGGAAGAAGGCCAATTCCTTCCCCGCCCTCGCCGCCGTCACCGGCCGCCTGATGGCTGCCGCCGACGGCCCCAAGGTGGTGGTGATGGAACTGGGCGGCTGGGACACCCATACCGCCCAGGCCAACCGCATGGCCCAGCCCCTGACGCAATTGGCCGAGGGCATCGCCGCCCTGGCGGCGGCCTTGGGACCGGCCTGGAGCAAGACCATCCTGATCGCCGCCTCGGAATTCGGCCGCACCGTCGCCCAGAACGGCACCGGCGGCACCGACCATGGCACCGCCGGGGCCATGATCCTGGCCGGCGGAGCCTTGGCGGGCGGCAAGGTCGTCACCGACTGGCCGGGCCTGGACAAGGCCGCCCTGCATCAGGGCCGCGACCTCCGCCCGACCTTGGACGACCGGGCCGTGTTCAAGGGCGTGCTGAAGGATCATCTCGGGCTGTCGGGCGCGATCCTGGACGGCACCGTCTTTCCCGACAGCGCCGGCGTCAGGGCGCTGGGCGGGCTGGTGAGGGGGTGAATTACTCCCCCTTGTGGACGATCGCCCTGCGCAACCGCCGCACCCCCAGCCATACCGCGCCCGCCACCACCGGCAGGCCGATCAGACCGGCCAGATCGTAATCCACCGGCAGACCGGCGGCCTTGAGGCCCTTGGCCAGATAGCCGATCAGGCCGAGCAGATAGTAGGAGATGGCCACCACCGAAAGGCCCTCCACCGTTTCCTGCAGCCGCAATTGCAGCTCGGCGCGGCGGTTCATGGAGTTCAGCAGGTCGCGGTTTTTTTCCTCAAGGGCGATGTCCACCCGCGTGCGCAGCAGATCACCGGCCCGCGACACCCGTGTGGCCAGCAATTGCTGGCGCTCGGACACCGATTCGCAGGTCTTCATGGCCGGTCCCAGGCGCCGGTCGATGAACTCGGCGAAGGTCTGCAGGCCGGGAATACGGTCTTCGCGCAATTCGGCGATGCGCTGGCAGACGATGGCGTAATAGGCCTTGGCCGCCGACAGACGGAAGGAATTGGCGGCGTCCAGGCGTTCGCCCTCAGCCGCCAGCCGGGTCAGATGCTCGAGCAATTCACGGTCGTTCTGCTGCACGGCGGGATCGGCCAGCTGGCTGACGATGCCGCCCAGCTCGCGGTCGATGCGGCCGATCTCGGCTCCGGCCTGGCGGGCCAGGGGAAAGGCCAGCAACGCCATCATGCGGTAGGTCTCGATCTCCAGCAGGCGCTGGACCAGCCGCCCGGTCTGGCCCCTGGTCAGGCCGCAATCCTTGAGCAAGACCCGGCAATAACCGTCGGCATGCAGGCGGAAATCGGTCCAGGCCTCACCCGCGCCCCACAGAACCTTGGCGCCCACCAGGGAATTGCCGTCGAACAGCGGCCCGATATCGTCGGGAAGAGACTCGGCCTTGGCGACCAGGATATGGACGGCATTCATGACCTCGCCCGGCATGGATTCCAGCCATTCGGCGGGAATGAGGTCCATGGCGGTGACGGTGAAACCGGAATCGCCGGGATCGGAGCGCAGCACGGTATAGGTGGAGAATTCGCTGTGCCGCTCCCAGCGCAGGCGGAATCCCCCCAAATCGCGGACGAAATAGCCGGCGCCCTCGCCGGGCGGCTCGGCGCCATGGGTGGCGAGCAGGCGGGCCAGATGCTCGCGCTCGGCCTCCGGCTCCGCGTGCATTACGGCCAGCTGCGACGCCCGCATGGGAGCGGACAGCAATTCGTAGGGGCGGGCATGGACCTCGCCCGCCAAAATCCGACGCTGCCCATGCTCGTTCAGCGTGACGGTCCTGATTGGCAAGCCTTCAGCCATTGCCCATATGTCTCCAATAAGAGATGCTTGGCACCAGTCCAGGTGTACACCAGCCGCCCCCTTTCGTCAGGAGCTTTCATGCCTCACGCCGCCACGGCCCGGGACTTGTTCTTCACCCAAGCCGGCCTCGATCCCGATGGCGTGCGCCGCATCGTCGCCGAGGCGCTGAAGGGGGCCGATGACGGCGAATTGTTCCTGGAATACCGCCAGTCGGAATCCCTGGTCCTGGACGACGGCCAGATCAAGAGCGCCAGCTTCGACACCGCCCAGGGCTTCGGCCTGCGCGCCGTGGCGGGCGAGGCCCATGGCTACGCCCACGGCTCGGAGCTTTCCGTGGCCGCCATCCGCCGCGCCGCCGAGACGGTGCGTGCCGTGCGCTCGGGCCATTCCGGCACCGTCGCCGGCGGGCCGGCCAAGGCGTCGCGCTCGCTTTATACCGAGGTCAATCCCCTGGCCCTGGTGCCCTTCGAGACCAAGGTCAAGTTGCTGGAAGAGATCGATTCCTATACCCGAAGCAAGGACAATCGCGTCCGTCAGGTCACCGCCTCCCTGGCCGGGTCGTGGCAGGCGGTCTGCATTCTGCGCGCCGACGGCTCCCTGGCATCCGACATCCGCCCCATGGTCCGCCTGGGCGTCAACGTGGTGCTGGGCGACGGCGAGCACATGGAGACCGGCGGCCACGGCATGGGCGGCCGGATCGGTTATGGCGGCATCATGGGACTGGCCGACTGGCAGCATTGCGCCGACGAGGCCCTGCGCCAGGCCAGCGTCAATCTGGGCTCCATCCCCGCCCCCGCCGGGGAGATGCCGGTGGTGCTCGGCCCCGGCTGGCCCGGCGTCATGCTGCACGAAGCCGTGGGCCACGGTCTGGAAGGCGATTTCAACCGCAAGGCCACTTCGGCCTTTTCCGGCAAGATCGGCAGCCGCGTCGCCTCGGCCGGCGTCACCGTGGTCGATGACGGCACCATTCCCGACCGGCGCGGCTCCATCTCCATCGACGACGAGGGCACGCCGTCGTCCCGCAACGTCCTGATCGAGGACGGCATCCTGGTGGGCTATCTCCAGGACCGCATGAACGCGCGGCTGATGGGCGTGGCCGCCACCGGCAACGGACGACGGCAATCCTATGCCCACGCTCCCATTCCCCGCATGACCAATACCTTCATGCTGGCCGGCGACAAGGATCCGGCCGAGATCATCGCCTCGGTGCCCAGGGGCCTCTACGCCGTCAATTTCGGCGGCGGCCAGGTGGACATCACCAACGGCAAGTTCGTGTTCTCGGCCTCGGAAGCCTACCTGATCGAGAACGGCAAGGTGGGACCGGCGGTCAAGGGCGCCACCCTGATCGGCAACGGCCCCGACGCCATGACCCGCGTCACCATGATCGGCAATGATCTGGCCCTCGACCCCGGTATCGGCACCTGCGGCAAGGACGGCCAAGGCGTCCCCGTGGGCGTCGGGCAGCCGACCTTGCGCATGGACGGCCTCACCGTAGGCGGAACGGCCGTATGACTTTGGTCCAGTAAGGTTGGGACACTAATCCTTCCGTGCAAGAACCCTTTGTAAATGGCCGCGCTTGAGCGTCATTGCATATACCCATGCATCAGTGCCCGCATGATTTATGTGGGATAAGCTGCAAGCATGAAAGGGGGAGCCGCCATGGGCGTCTTCCCCAATATTATCTTATCGGGTGGTGCATGGTGAAACTTGGCCCTAAAGAAGGCCCCTGCGGCTGGGAGCAGCGAGTCGCGGAACTGGATATCGAAGAGCTGCATCAGGTTCTCAACTGCGCCTCGGCGCGCGGCTGCCATCACTGCGTGCGATGCAGCGAACGCGCCCTGGAACTGATGCTGACATTGGCGCGGCGCAAGGGCAGCCCGCTGGCTTTCCTGGGGCTGGAGCGCCTGGAAGTCGAGATGGAGCTGGTCGGCGCCATCGGTCTTTAGCTCACCAGGGAACGCAGCTTTTCCAGACATTGGCCGCGGTCTGGACGGTAGTCCCGCCCTTCCCACCAGGCATCGACCTCGGCCAGGATCTCGCCGATGCGCGGGCCGTGCGGCACCCCCATCTCCAACAGATCGCGGCCCTTGACCGGCAGATCCACCGGCACCCAATCGCGGGAGGCATCGAGCAATCCGTTCCAGCACCCGGTCTCGGCGGCATCGGGACGCGCGGTGAGGGAACGCCGCCCCGCCCAGGTAATCAGCACCAGATCGCGGAACTCCTCCGGCCCCACCTGACGGAGCGCCCGCCGCACCGCCGGTCCGTCCATGGAGGGATCGGGAACCAGCCTGGGCGCGGCCATGGCCACCACCCGCCTGGTCTGCTGGCCCGACAGCTTCAACCGCTCTCCCAGGATTTCGGCACCCGCCCGGTCGGTGACCAGCAGGCAGGCGAGGCGACGAATGGCGTCGGGGCGAACTTCGGGACGCGCCAGCCCCCGCCGCTCCAGCCAGACCAGGGTGCGCAGGCGCCCGAACTCGCGGGCCTCGGGCAGAATCTGAGCCAGGATGCCGTTACCGTGCATGATCAGCATCACCGTCGCCGGATCGTCCGATTGCAGCAGGCGGATCAGTTCGCCCGCCACCCGCTCGCCCGACAGGCTTGCCAGTTTCGAGACCATGCGCCGGCAGGCATTGAGCGCCCGGCTCTCCATGCCGCTGCCCCGGCCGTAATGGGCATGGAACCGGAAATAGCGCAGCAGGCGAAGGGCGTCTTCCTCGATACGCTGCTCGGGATTGCCGACGAAGCGCACCCGTCCCGCCGACAGATCGGCAATGCCGTCGAAGGGATCGTAGACCATGCCCTCGGGATTGGCCGACAGCGCGTTCATGGTAAAATCGCGGCGCGACGCATCGGCGCGCCAATCATCGGTGAACTCGATGCGGGCGTGCCGTCCGAAACTTTCCACATCCACCCTGAGGGTGGTGATCTCGTAATGGGCCTTGCCGATCACCGCCGTCACCGTGCCATGGTCGATGCCGGTGGGAATGGCGTGGATGCCGGCATCGTCCAGCAGGGCCAGCACCCGCTCGGGCGGATCGGGGGTGGCGATATCCACATCCTTGATGGGCCGTTTGAGGAGGGCGTCGCGGACACAGCCGCCGACGAAGCGCACCTCGGCGCCATCGGCGCGCAGGGCGGCGATCACCGCCCGGGTCTCGGGCGCGTCCATCCATTCCTGGGGGCCCAGTTGACCGATGGGGTCGCCCGGCTGGATATGATGGCGCGTCCTACTCAATTGCGGCCAGCACTTCCGACAAATTGACCAGGATGCCGGCGGTAGCGCCCCAGATCAACTTGTCCTCCCAGGTCATGGCCCAGAACGGGCGCTGCCGGCCCTTGACCTCGCGGCGCTGCAATTGGTGATTGGCCTGATCGAGGACGAAGGCCAACGGCACCTCGAACACCTCGGCCACCTCGAAGGAATCGGGGGCCAGGGTAAAGGGCGGGTCGATCACGCCGACGATGGGCGTCACCACGAAGCCGGTGCCGGTGACGTAATCGTCCAGACGCCCGAGGATACGCACCAATTGGCGGTCGAGGCCGGTTTCCTCTTCGGTTTCGCGCAGCGCGCAGGTGGTGAGATTGCCCTTGTCCGCATCCTCGAGGCGCCCGCCGGGAAAGCTGATCTGGCCGGGATGATGGGCCAGATGAGCAGTGCGCTTGGTCAGCATGATGACCAGCCCCTCTGGGCGCTCCACCAGGGGAACCAGCACCGCCGCCGGCGTAAGGGAATCGTCGTCGACGCGCTCGCCCGGCCGCACCGCGCCGCCATCGACCAGGGCCTCCAGGGCCGAGTCGGAGCGCCCGCGCGGGTCGAACCCGGCGGCGAGCTTGCGCGCGATCACCTCGCGCGTCAGTCGGGAAGGTCCAGCTTCCCCAATGGAAAAAAGTTCCCGCTGCTCCATAGTCCGTAGACTTTGTCTCCCTGCCCATTCTCGCCCGGGACCACTTCCTCCCAGCCCAGGGCGACCAGTTCATAATAGACGGATCGGGTGAGGCGCGCCTCCAATCCCTTCCTTACGGTAACATAGGGCGACGGCTCCCCCGAGCCTTCGTCCTCCGTGATGCGCAAGGGATGATCCGCGTCGATGGTGACCATCTCGTCCATGTTGGTGCGGAAGCTGATGACCGCTTCCCGGCCGGCGCCGCAAGTGAACATCTCCACCGCCACGAACGGGACGTCCTCCACCTCGATGCTGCCCATCTCGCCTGGCGTGATCAGCAGGTAGGAGCCGTCCTTGGCCCGATGCATGACCGAAGCGAACAGGCAGACCATCTCTTTGCGGTTGATCGGCGAGCCATGGTAGAACCAACGCCCCTGCCGGTCGATGCGAATGCCGAGGTCGCCGCAATATTCGGGCAACTCGCCATCGTAATCGACCTCGGGTAAGGCATCCGTCATTGGCTCGTTCAAGGGCCGCTCCTAATCTGCCGCGCGAGGCGCCATCCCGATGACCCCCCAGACCAGTATCGCCATCCAGACCGATTCCGTCGCCTTGGTGGAGGCACGGCTGAACGAAGCCCGCGCCGCCATCGGTCGCGTCATCTTCGGCCAGGATGAGGTCATTGACCAAAGTCTTATCACGCTGCTGGCAGGGGGTCACGCCCTGTTGATCGGCCTGCCCGGACTGGCCAAGACCAGATTGGTCAAGACCCTGGGCGTGGTCCTGGGCCTGGACGACCGGCGGGTGCAGTTCACCCCCGACCTGATGCCCGCCGACATCCTGGGCTCGGAGGTTCTGGAGGAGGGCCGCGCCCTTCCACGTGCTCGCCACCCAGAACCCCCTGGAGCAGGAGGGCACCTATCCCCTGCCCGAAGCCCAGTTGGACCGCTTCCTGATGCAGATCGACGTGGGCTATCCCGATGCCCAATCCGAGCGCCGAATGCTGATCGCCACCACCGGCGCCCCCGAGACCGCCCCCCAGGCGGTGATGAACGCCGGCCAGTTGCTGGAGGCCCAGGCCCTGGTCCGCCTGGTGCCGGTGGGAGAATCCGTGGTCGATGCCATCCTGGCCCTGGTCCGCGACGGGCGGCCGGAAAGCACCAGTCGCGATCTGGTCCGCCGCGCCGTCTCGTGGGGGCCTGGCCCCCGTGCCGCCCAGGCGCTGATGCTGGCGGTGCGGGCCCGCGCCCTGCTGCAAGGCCGTCTCAGCCCTTCGGTGGACGACATTCGCGCCCTGGCGGCACCGGTCTTGCGCCACCGCATGGCCCTGGGCTTCGCCGCCCGCGCCGACGGCATCACCCTCGCCCAGGTGATCGAGACGATGACCGCCGGCCTGGGCTGATCCCCATGAAAGCCTCCGCCCTGCAGCATCAGGCAGAGGATCTGGCCAGCCGCCTGCCGCCGCTGCTGGCGGCGGCCGAGCGCCTTGCCGCCAGCGTCGCCCTGGGCGCCCACGGGCGGCGGCGTACCGGGCCGGGCGACACCTTCTGGCAGTATCGCCGGGCCGGGCCGGGTGACGGCGCCGGATCCATCGACTGGCGCCGCTCGGGCCGCTCCGATCATCTGTTCGTGCGCGAGACCGAATGGGCGGCGGCCCAGACCGTCTGGCTGGACTTGGATTGCTCGGCCTCCATGGACTGGCGCTCGGACGTGGCGCTGCCCACCAAGTCTCAGCGCACTCTGTTGATGACCCTGGCCCTGGCCGCCCTGCTGCTGCGGGGGGGCGAGCGGGTGGCGCCGCTGTCGGGCGCCTGCCTGCCCTGCTGGGGCCACGGCGCCCTCTCCCGGCTGGCGACCGCCCTGGTGCTTGGCGGCCCCGGAGAGCCGGCCCCGCCCCGTGACGCCATCATCGTACTGGCCGGCGACTTCCTTTCCCCCCTGGACAGGATCGAGGCCCGCATCGCCGCCCTGGCCCGGGCCGGAGCCGGCGGCCATCTGCTGCAGATCCTCGATCCCGCCGAGGAGAGCCTGCCCTATGAGGGCCGCATCCGCTTCGAGGGGCTGGAGGGCGAAGGCGATCTGCTGGCCCGGCGCGCCGAGGATCTGCGTCCTTCCTATACCAACCGGCTGGCGGCGCACCGGGACGGCATCGCGTCCGTGGCCCGGCGCTTCGGCTGGAGCTTCGCCACCCACCGCACCGACCATTCACCGGCGCCCGGCCTGCTGGCGCTGTCCCAACGGCTGGCGAGGAGATGATGGCGCTGCTGCCCGGCCTCTCCTTCGGAACACCCTGGGTGCTGGCGCTGCTGGCGGCGCTGCCGTTGCTGTGGCGGCTGTTGCGGGTGACGCCGCCCGGCGCCCGTCATATTTCCTTTCCCGCCATTACCTTGCTGTTCGGGCTGGAAGGATCGCGCGAGCAGGCCGAGACCACGCCGCCCTGGCTGATGGCCCTGCGCCTGACCCTGGCGGCGCTGCTGATCCTGGCGGCGGCCCGTCCGGTCCTGGACGGGCCGCCGGTCACCCAAGGCAACGGCCCGCTGCTGCTGGTCATCGACGACGGCTGGGCCGCGGCGCGGGACTGGCCGGCCAGGCGCGAGCAATGGGAGCAGATCCTGGACGAGGCCGAGCGGGCCGGGCAGGCGGCGCTGAGCCTGAGCACGGCACCGGCGGCGGATGGCGGCCCCATCGCCCTGGGGCGTCTGGCTCCGGCGGCGGAGGCGCGCCAGGCCCTGGCCGGATTGGAGCCAAAACCCTGGGCCACCGAGCGGCGCGCCGCCCTGGCGGCATTGAAATCCCTGCCCTTCGACAAGGCCGGGCGGGTGGTCTGGCTGAGTGACGGAATGGGCGATGATGCCGATGCCGAGCTGGCCCGCACCCTTCAAGGCCTGGGCGGCGGGCTGGAGTTGATCACTGGACGCGGCGGCCGCCTGCTTCTGCCGCCCGAGGATGAATCCGCCGCCGAAAGCCTGAGCCCCCGCCTGCGCCGGCTGCCCTCGCCCGAGGCCGAGAGCGTGGCGATCCGCGGCCTCGACGCCAAGGGCACGGTGCTGGCCCGTGCCGAGGCCCGCTTCGCGCCGGCGGAGGCCACGGCTTCGGCCTCGCTGATCCTGCCCGTCGAACTGCGCAACCGGCTGGTGCGCCTGGACATCGAAGGTGAGCGCGGCGCCGGGGCGACCCTGCTGCTTGACGAGCGCTGGCGGCGGCATTCGGTGGGACTGGCGGGCGGCGATTCCGGTTCGTCGCCGCTCTTGGAGCGCCTTTATTATCTGGAGCGGGCTCTGGCCCCCCATGCCGATCTGAAGCGGGGGGAACTGGCCGATCTGTTGACCGAAGATCAGCCGCCGGAGGTTCTGATCCTGGCCGACCAGCCCCTGGGCGCCGGCGCCACCGCCGCCAAAGCCCTGGAACGGGTCGAGCGGGGGGGCGTGCTGATCCGCTTTGCCGGGCCGCTGCTGGCCCAATCCGCCGGAAGCGGCGATCCCCTGCTGCCGGTGCGGCTGCTGGGCGGCGGCCGGGCGCTGGGCGGGGTCTTATCCTGGACCACGCCCATGCGTCTGGCCCCTTTCCCCGAGATGTCGCCCTTCGCCGGCCTCGCCCTTCCCGACGATGTCCAGATCCGCTCCCAGGTTCTGGCCGAGCCCGGCCTGGAACTGGCCTCCCACACCTGGGCCAGCCTCACCGACGGCACGCCCCTGGTCACCGCCGACCGAAGGGGCAAGGGCTGGGTGGTGCTGATCCATACCAGCGCCAATGCCGAATGGAGCAATCTGCCCCTGTCGGGGCTGTTCGTCGACATGATGCGCCGCCTGCTGGCCCTGTCCAATGGTGGCGCCTCCGCCAAGGCCGCCGGCGAGGCCCTGGCCCCGACACGGATCCTCGACGGGTTCGGCCGGCTTGGCCCCGCCGCCGGGCTGGCCGGAACCCTCGAGCGGGGAGGCAAGCCGCCCCAACCCGGCCCGCGCCATCCTCCCGGCTTTTATGGCCCCGCCGAATCCGGGATCGCCCTCAATCTCGGCCCGGCCATGGCCAATCCGCGCCCGCTGGTTCCGCCACCGGGCGCCCGGCTGACCTCCTTGGGCGCCGGTCGCCCGGCCCCCGACCTCGTCCCGGCCCTGCTGGTGGGCGCGCTGATCCTGGCTTTAGCCGACATGGCCGCCACCCTGGCCCTGCGTGGCTTGCTGTGGCGGCTGGGGGCGCTGATCGCCCTGGCCGTGGCAGGGGGATCGGCACGGGCCGACTCTCTGGCCCTGGAGGCGGCCCTGACCACCCGGCTGGCCTGCATCGCCACCCATGACGCGGCGGTGGACCGCACCTGCCTTGCCGGTTTGCGCGGGCTATCGGCCAAGCTGGCCGAACGCTCCACCGCCGAATTGGGCGAGCCCCTGCTGGTCGATCCCGAGCGTGACCCGGTGCTGTTCTTTCCGCTGCTCTATTGGCGGATCACCCCCGGCCAGCCCCTGCCCTCGGCCCGTGCGGTGGAGAAACTCAACGCCTATATGGCCCGCGGCGGGCTGATCGTGCTCGACACCGCCGACGAGGGCCAGCCCGGAGCCGGTCCCGACACCGCCGAGTTGAACCGCCTGCGCGACCTGGCGCGTGGTCTGGCCCTGCCGCCCCTGGCGCCGCTGGAATCCGGGCATGTGCTGAACCGCTCGTTCTATCTCCTGAAAGAGGTGCCCGGCCGCTGGGACGGCGCCAGCCTGTGGGTCAGCCAAAGCATCGGCGCCACCAATGACGGCGTCTCGCCGGTGGTGCTGGGCGGCAATGATTGGGTGGGAGCCTGGGCGGTGGATGATCGCGGGCGCCCCCTGAACGCCGTCATCCCCGGCGGCGAGCGCCAGCGCGAGATGGCCTATCGCTTCGGCATCAATCTGGTGATGTACGCGCTGACCGGCAATTACAAGGCCGATCAGGTGCATCTGCCCGCCATCATGGACCGGCTGCGGCGATGATGAGCGAGGCGAAGCTGAAGCGTGACGAAGGCACGCGCCCGGCGTCTGAGGGGCACGCATGAACACCCATTCCCTCGCCTTCGCCCCCCTGATCCCCTGGCCGCTGCTGGCCGGGCTGGCCATGGCCGCCATGGCGCTGGTGGGACTCGCCCTGTGGCGACGGGCCAGCGGTACAGGCTGGCGTCTGCTGATGCTGGGCGCCCTGCTGGGAATCCTGGCCAATCCGCGCCTGCTGGCCGAAAACCGCACCATGCTGCCCGATGTGGCGCTGGTGGTGGTCGACGAGACCCTGTCCCAAGGCATCGGCGACCGCCGGGCCCAGACCGAGGCGGCCCTGGCCGAGTTGACCCGGACGCTGGCCTCGCTGCCCGGCCTGGAGATTCGCGTCGAGCGGGTGGGCAACGATCCCGGCGCCGATCGCGGCACCTTGCTGTTCACCGCCGCCGAACGCGCCCTGGCCGATATCCCGAAGCGCCGTCTGGCCGGCATGGTGATGATCACCGATGGCCGCGTTCATGACGTTCCCGCCGATCTGGGGCGCTCGCTGGGGGCGCCGATCCATACCTTACTGACCGGTCGGCCGAATGAGCGCGACCGTCGTCTGGCCCCCGGCAACGCCCCCGCCTTCGCCCTGGTGGGCGAGACCGCCACCATCGCCCTCAAGATCGAGGATCAGGGCGAAAAGGGAGAGGCCCTGGTCAGCGTGCGGCTGGACGGCCAGCCCTTCACCACCCTGTCGATGCCGCTCAACCGCGACGCCACCCTGGAGGTTCCCATCCGCCATGCCGGACCCAATATCGTCGAATTGGAGGTGGAGCCGGGCAAGGGCGAGCTGTCCCTGGCCAATAACCGCACGGCATTGTCCATCTCGGGGGTCCGCAACCATCTCAAGGTGCTGCTGATCTCGGGCGAGCCCCATCAGGGCGAGCGCGCCTGGCGCAATCTGCTGAAGTCGGACCCGGCGGTGGATCTGGTCCACTTCACCATCCTGCGGCCGCCGGAAAAGGACGACCAGACGCCCATCCGCGAGATGTCGCTGATCTCGTTTCCGGTGCGCGAGCTGTTCGAGGACAAGCTGTCCGAGTTCGATCTGGTCATCTTCGACCGCTATCGCCGCCGGGGCGTCCTGGCCGCCGCCTATTACCGCAACCTGGCCCGTTACGTCCGCCAGGGCGGCGCCCTGCTGGCGGCGGTGGGACCGGAATTCACCGAGCCCGATGGGATCGCCATCACCGATCTGGGTGAGGTGCTGCCCGCCGCCCCCACCGGCCGCCTGTTGAACCAGGAATTCCGCCCCGCCCTCACCGAGGCCGGGCGCCGTCATCCCGTCACCGCCGGCCTGCCCGGCTCGCGCCCCGGCGAGCCCCCCTGGGGACGCTGGATGCGCCAGATCGAGATCGGCCCCACCAAGGGCGTCCCCCTCCTGAGCGGCGCCGAAGGCAAGCCGCTGCTGGTGCTCGATCGGGTCGGAGAAGGCCGGGTCGCCATGGTGCTGTCCGATACGCTGTGGCTGTGGGCGCGGGGATGGGAGGGCGGAGGCCCCCATGGGGAGATGAACCGCCGCCTGGCCCATTGGCTGATGAAGGAGCCCGACCTGGAGGAACACGCCCTTTCGGCCCGGGTGGAATCGGACCAGCTGCTGATCAGCCATCGCGGCGCCACCGCTCCGGTCACCGTCACCGTCACCGCCCCCGACGGAACCGAATCCGCCCTGTCCCTCGTCCCGGACAGCGATGGAGTGGCCACCGGCCGCCGCACCGTGAACGAACCGGGATTATGGCGGGTAAGTGATCCTGACGGGCTGGTCGCCCTGGCCGCCTTCGGCGCGGTCAATCCCGTGGAGCTGGCACGACTGACGGCCAGTCCAGACGCCCTGGCTCCCGTCGCCAAAGCCACCAACGGCGCCGTTTCATGGCTGTCGCAGGGCGGCGTGCCCAAGCCGCGCCGCATCGCCGACGGCAGTGCCGGCGCCGCTCCCGGCTGGATCGGCTTTGCCCGGCGGGGAGATTATCTGGTGGATGGTGTTCACCAAATTCCCCTGCTGCCGGCCCTTCTGGTGCTTTTGGCCGGACTGGGCTGTCTGATGGCGGCATGGCGGAAAGAAAGGCTTTGACGGTTATTTTTCCGAGTCATCGACAGATTCGATTTGGAATATCGGCCGCGCCGATGTAAGGAGTTCTTACCTATAGGTTAACAGGGGTGGGGTGGCTAAACTGGCGCCGCCCTACGAGAACGCAGGTCATCCGAAACGGACGGGGGGACGGAGGACAGTGACGGACGAGCGACTGATCCCGGCAGCTGGAAAGCGGGTCAAGGCGTTGCGCCGCGCGGCGTCCTGGGTGATCCCCGAATGGCGGGTCTTCATCCGGCGCCCCGACGGAACCGCCGAGCATTTCACCTTCACGCGCAAGCGCCAGCTGATGCTGCTGGCCGGCATGGCCCTGATCACCGTCTGGGCCGGCACCGTTTCCGCCCTGCTGACTCGTCAGCCCGACGAAATCGTCGCCAAGGAGCGCCAGCTGGAAGAGATGATGGCGGCCACCCGCGCCGCCCAATACCGGCTGGCCTCGTCCCAGAAGATGGTGGCCGACATCGCCCGCGAAGTGGATCTGGTCCATTCCAACGTGGTGGTGCTGGCCGAGTCCAATGCCGCCCTGGCCAAGGACCACCCCACCGGCAAGGCGGTCGCCGCCCCCGCCCGGCGCGGCGCCGGTTCGGAGCCCGCCTGGAACGAGGACGGCCAACCGGCCAGCGACGAGGCCCGCGCCGTGCGCGAACAGGTCCGCCGCCTGGAGGGCTCGCTGGAACGGCTCAAGATCGCCTATGCCCAGGCGGTGCGGAATACCGACGCCGCCGCCCAGTCGCGCATTTCCGATACCGAGCGCCTGCTGTCGCGCCTGGGCCTCGACGCGTCACGGATTTTCGACCGCCAGCAGCGCGAAGGCGGCCGTGGCGGCCCCTTCGTCGCCCTGACCAGTCTGAGCGGCGATACCGGCCTGTCCAGCCTGGTCGATCGCCTGGACCGCTGGAGCGGCGTCAAGGCGGTGCTGCAGAAGATGCCCCTGGGCGAACCGTTGCACGATGATTACGACATCAATTCCGGCTTTGGCTCGCGCAACGATCCGCTCAATCGCCGCACCGGCATGCACGAAGGCGTCGATATGGGGGCTCCCTTCGGCACTCCGATCTATGCCACGGGCGACGGCATTGTCGAATTCGCCGGCCCCGGTGACGGCTATGGCCTGCTGGTGGAAGTCAACCACGGCAACGGCGTCACCACCCGCTACGCCCATATGTCTCGCCTCAAGGTCAAGGAAGGCCAGAAGGTCAGCCGCTCCACCGTGGTCGGTCTGTTGGGCAGCACCGGCCGTTCGACCGGCCCCCATCTTCATTACGAAGTCCGGGTCTCGGATGTTCCGAAAGACCCGCTCAAGTTCATTGCGGCAGGTGAAAATGCTCCCAAAGCTTGGTAAGGCCCTCGGCGCCGTCTCGGCCGCCGCCCACTCCAACCGCACCAATTCCAGCGGCCTGCCGCTGTCGGTGATCGGCGCGGATGTGCGTATCGTCGGCAACATCTTCACCCAGGGCGAGATGCAGATCGACGGTCAGGTCGAAGGGGACATCTCCTGCCAGCGCCTGCTGGTGGGTGAGGGTGGCCGCATTACCGGTGAAGTCACCGCCGATACCGTCCAGGTACACGGCGAACTGACCGGCAAGATCACCGCCTCGTCGGTGATGATCGCCAAATCGGCCAAGGTCACCGGCGACGTCATCCAGGACAGCCTGGAAATCGAAGCGGGCGCCTCCATGGAAGGCCGTCTGGTCCGCAAGGCCGGCAGCGTCAAGGCCCTGGAGCAATTGCCCCCCGCCAAGGGCAACGGTGCCGCCGAGCCGGCCCAGCTGAATCCGCCGGCCACCCCCGACCTGAGCCAGGAAGCCGCCGGCAACGCATGATCACCGCCTATCACTCCGTTGACGGTCGGGTGATCACCGGCGGAGCCGATGGCGTGGACCGCAACGCCTTGTGGCTCGACCTGTTCGAGCCTGATTCCGAAGAGATCGCCCTGGTCGAGGCCCGCACCGGCCTGGACTTGCCGTCCCGGCATCGGATGCAGGAGATCGAGGCGTCAAGCCGGCTGTCGCGCATTGGCGATGCGGTGATGATGACCGTACCGGTCCTCACCGGGGTGACCGGCTTTGCCCCCCATAACAGCGCCGTCACCTTCATCCTTGGTCACTCGTTGCTGGTCACGCTGCGCCATGCCGCCCCGCGCGCCAT
>JACQAD010000366.1 GCA_016195125.1 Magnetospirillum sp. | reverse complement strand
GCTCTTCCGATCTAGCGTGTGCGCCAAGCGATAAACGACCTGGCGTACGCTCGTCTCCCCCAGCTCTTTTTTGCCGTGCAGCCCCGCCTTGCGAAAATACTTCTGAGCCAGGATGTCGCACGCGACCTGGCTCCACTCGGCGGGCACCTCGATGTCGGCGAGCTGGAAGACGATCGACCCGTCGGGGTTGCGGATCTCGCTCGTGGCCTTGCGGAATTCGATTCCGTCATAAGCCGTTTCACCAGTCTTGGTGTAGTGACGCTGGACCCGCATTTTTGCCCCTCTGCTCCGCTGATCTTGGACGACCCTGGCCGAGTGGACATAGAGGTGACGGCAGGCGCCCGTGTTTCGGCGCATCTCCCCCCTTTCTCCCTATGTCGTCCACAATATCTTGTGGTTTTCCCTCGACAGAGACGCAGCCTATGTCAGGGGGCTCGTTTGCGTCAACGATTCTTTACCAAGCATTCACATCATATTGTGTTTGAATTCGACGAAACTTGGCACAGCTAGTGGTGTGGGTGGCGGATTCCCGGCCTTTGCAGGCGGATGGGCGGGAATTGCGCAACCCCTCTGGACGGGGAGGGGGGGTTTTGCCTATAGTCCGCCGACATTTGCTTCGCGAGGATAAAAATGGCGACGCTGGGCACCCTGCTTTTCACCTGGGCCAATGGCAAGCTGGTCGGTACCGATGCCGAGGGCAACCGCTATTATACCGAGCGGAAGGAGGCCTCTGGCCGCCGCACCAAGCGCTGGGTCATCTACAAGGGCAAGGCCGAGGCCTCGCGCGTGGCCCCCGAATGGCATGCCTGGCTGCACTATACCAGCGACAAGCCGCTGACCGACGTCGCCCGCCGCGACTGGCAGAAGGCGCATGTGGCCAACAAGACCGGCTCGCCCGAGGCCTATCTGCCTCCGGGGCACGATCTGGCCGGCGGCAAGCGCGAGCGCGCCACCGGTGATTACGAGGCTTGGCGCCCCTAATCGATCGACGAGTTGGGGGAGAGCACATGGTCAGCCGCTCTGATCGCGATACCGTGACCGGCGGCGCCGTCGTGCTTGTCGGCGTCCTGCTGCTGGGCTTGGCCTTCGCCATCGGCGGCAAGAGCACCGATAGCGGTGACGGCACGATCTTGAAGGCGCGTTTCAACCGTGCCGACGGCATCAGTGTCGGCAGCCCGGTTCGGCTGTCGGGTACGGTGATCGGCCGGGTGGTGGAGCAGGGGCTGGATGACCGCTACCGCGCCCTCCTGACCTTGCAGGTGCGCAAGGATCTCCAATTGACCAGCGACACCGCCGCGGTGATCTATACCGACGGCCTGCTGGGCGCCAAGTTCGTCGAGCTGAAGCCGGGCGGCGACGACCGCATGCTGAAATCCGGTGCCGAAATCGAATATACCCAGGACGCGGTGGTCATCGAGGATCTGCTGGACATGATCATTCAGCAGGGCCGCGCCAAGCGCGGTTATCTCGACAAGCCGCTGCCGTCTACGACCAATTGAGCAGGTGATCCATGGGACGGAATCTGATCGAAACCATCATGGGCGCCGTTGTGCTGGCGGTGGCGGGCTTCTTCCTGGTGTTCGCCTACACCCACGCCAATATCAAGAAGATCGAGGGCTATGAGGTCTCGGCCACCTTCGCCAGTGTCGGCGGCCTTGATACCGGTGCCGACGTTAAGATCAACGGCATCAAGATCGGGACGGTCCTGTCCCAGAATCTGGACCCCAATACCTATGACGCTGTGGTCAAGCTGTCGGTCGCCCACGGCATCAAGCTGCCCGACGATACCGTCGCCAGTGTCTCCTCCGAGGGGCTTCTGGGCGGCAAGTTCGTCAAGCTGACGCCCGGCAAGTCCCAGACCATGATCGCCGCCGGCGGTGCGCTCGGCCCCAGCAAGAATTTCAAATCCATCGAGGAAATGGTGGGTCAGCTGATCTTCCTGGCCACCACCGACAATCAGCCTCCCGCCGCTGCTCCCAAACCTTAAGGCGCTGCTTCATGGTGGTCACGTCGCGCACCTGGGTGTTGACGCTGATTACCATGATGGCGTTCTCCGCCAATTCCCTCCTGTGCCGCGAGGCGCTTCGGCATACCGGTATCGACGCGGCCAGCTTCACCCTGGTGCGGCTGGCCAGCGGTGCGGCGGTGCTGGCCCTGCTGGTCCGACTCCGCCAAGGCGGCAACGGGATCGGCGGCAATTGGCCCTCCGCCCTTGCCCTGCTGGCCTATGCCGGGGCCTTTTCCTTCGCCTATGTCTCGTTGCCGGCGGGCACGGGCGCCCTGCTGCTGTTCGGCGCGGTGCAGGTGACCATGATCGGGCGCGCTCTGGCGGCGGGCGAGCGTCTGCGATCACCGCAGGTCGCGGGGCTGATCCTGGCCCTGGCCGGGCTGGTGGTTTTGCTGGCTCCGGGGATTTCGGCGCCGCCGCTTCTTGGGGCGGGACTGATGATCGCCGCCGGCATCGCCTGGGGGATCTATTCCCTGAGAGGGCGCCGCGAGTCGGATGCCCTGGCGGCCAATGCCGGTAACTTCCTGCGCGCCGCTCCCCTGGCGGTTTTGCTCTGCCTGGGGTTTGTCGATGGGCTTGGCGTCGATGGGATGGGGCTGGTT
>JACQAD010000357.1 GCA_016195125.1 Magnetospirillum sp. | reverse complement strand
CTGGGGCTGGCGGCGGGGCTGGTCGGGCTGGTTGTGACCCTGCCGCTGGTCGGCCATGCCAGCTGGCATGCCTATCGCGGCCTGATCGCTCCCCCGGAATGAAAAAACCCACCCCGTGAGGGGTGGGTTCTCTTCAAACATTAGGGCGCAAGACTTAGTCGTCGCGGCGCACGCCCATGAACTGCAGCAGGAACATGAACAGGTTGATGAAGTCCATATAGAGCTGCAAGGCACCGAACACCGCCTTCTTGGAGGCGACTTCGGAGTGATCACCCTCCCAGTACATCTGCTTGATGTTCTGGGTGTCGTAGGCGGTCAGGCCGGCGAAGATCAGCACGCCCGCCGCCGACATGACGAAGTGCAGCATGGAACTCTGCAGAAAGATGTTGACGATGCCGGCGATCATCAGGCCCCACACGCCCATGATCAGGAAGCTGCCGAAGGCCGACAGATCCTTCTTGGTGGTGTAGCCGTACAGGCTGAGGCCGGCGAAGGCCGCCGCCGAGATGAAGAACACCCGGGCCACCGACGCGCCGGTGAACACCAGGAACACCGAGGCCAGCGAGGCGCCCATCAGGCCGGCATAGACCCAGAACAGGGTCGAGGCGGTCGAAGCCCGCATGCTGTCGATCTTGGCACCCATGTAGAACACCACACCGATGGGGGCCAGCATGAACACCCATTTCAGGGGGGTGAACAGCACCACCTCGCGCAGCGCCGGTACGCTGGCCACCACCAGGGCGATGATGCCCGTCAGCGCCAGACCCGAGGCCATGTAGTTGTACACACTGAGCATGTACTGCCGCAGACCTACGTCGATCTGAGCAGCCTCCGCCTGGGCGGCACTCATGTATCTGCGGTCTGATCCAAAAGCCATGGTCGTTCCTCTGAACGTAAAGTTGAACCTGCCTACCAATATGAGGGAGTTCCGCCAAGAATCAAGTTACACGGAATTTACTCATTTCTTAGCAGCGGCGCCGCCTTGGCGCCCAGGGCCTTCCAGGTGCCGGCGAAGCCGGCCAGCAGACTGGCGGCGACGCAGATCATCACCGTCGCCAAGGTGGTGCCGGGCAGAAAGACCCAATCGGTCTTCATCACATGAAGCAGGATGGCCCGGGCCGCCGCCGAGCCGATGGCGGCGGCGGCCAATCCGGTGGCGATCCCGATCAGTCCGAATTCCACCAGATGGGCGCGTCCCTGCTGGCCCCTGGTGGCACCCAAGACCTTGAGCACCACCGCCTCCCATACCCGGCGGCGATGTCCGGCCATCACCGCTCCGGCCAGAACCAGGGCGCCGGCGGCCAGGGTGACCATCCCGGCCAGACGCACCGCCAGATCGGCCTCGGCGATGATGCCCTTGACCGCCTCCAGCGCCTCCTTGACCCGAATGGAGGAGACGTTGGCCAGACGGTCGGTCACCGCCTTTTCCACCACAGTATCCAGGGCGGGCGCGGTCCTGAGGGTGGCGATGAAGGTATGCGGCGCCCCGTCCAGGGCGCCGGGCGACAGCAGGAAGGCGAAATTCATGGAGAGGTTTGACCAATCGATCTGGCGCAGGCTGGCCACCTCGACCTCGATCTCGCGCCCCAGGACGTTGAGGGTCAGGGAATCGCCCACCTTGAGACCGAAACCCTTGGCCACCGCCGCGTCCACCGATGCCAGCGGCTTGCCGGCATACTCGGCGGGCCACCATCTGCCCTCGACGATGCGCGAGCCCTTGGGGGGCGTCGCGGCGGTGGACAGGCCGCGATCGCCCCTTGCCGCCCATTCCGCCTCGGGAGCGATCCTGGCCTGGCCCACCGGCACCCCGGCGATGGCGCTGATGCGGCCCCGGACCATGGCGGCCTTTTCCAGCGTCGCGGCGGGATCGGTGGCCTTGACCACCTGTTCCAGGGCCTCCACCTGATCGGGCTGGATGTCGATGAAATAGAAGGACGGTGCCTGCTCCGGCATCCTTTCGCCGAATTGGGCAGCCAGATTACCCTCCACCAAAGCGATGGTGACCAGCACGCTCAGGCCCAGGCCCAGGGACAGCACCATGCCGACCACCGCCGAGCCCGGCCGGTGCAGATTGGCCAGGGCGAGGCGCCAGCCGGGACCGGCCCAGCGGCCGTGACGGGCGGCAAGGCGGGAGGCGCCCCGCGACAAGGCCCAGGCCAGCAGCCGGAACAGCCCCAGGGTCAGCGCCGCCGCTCCCACGAACCACGCCGCCAGGGGCCGGTTGGCCGCCGAGCCCACCGCCAGCCCGGCCAGGGCGGCGGCGGCCAGGATGGTGGCGATCAGGCTGAGCCGGTCGACCTTGCCCGTCACCGGCGCCCCCAGGCCCCGGAACAGCAGCGAGGCGGGGATCGCGCGGGCGCGGGCCAGGGGCCACAGGGTGAAGACCAGGGCCGACAGGGCGCCGAATCCGGCCGCCACCGCCAGAGGCCTGGGATAAACCCCCACCTTCAAGGCCAGGGGCAGGCGCTCGGCCGCGACTTCGGCCAATACCGGCACCAGGGCGGCGCCGATGCCCAGCCCCAGCGCGATGCCCAGGGCGGCCAGCAGCCCCACCAGCAGGACATAGGTGGCGAAGATCAGGCCCGCCGGCGCCCCCAGACATTTCAGGGTGGCGATGGTGGCAAGGCGTCCATCCAGATAGGCCTTGACCGCATTGGCGACGCCGATCCCGCCCACCAGCAGCGCCGTCAGCCCCACCAAGGTCAGGAACGAGGCCACCGTGTCGAGGAAGCGTCCCACCCCAGGCGAGGCCTCGGCCACGTCGCGCATCTGCCAGGCGGCATCGGGGAAGCGCCTTGCCAGCTCGGCCTTGGCCGCTGCACCGTCCAGCCCCGGCCGCAAGGCCAGCCGCATCGTGTGGCGGACCAGACTGCCCGGCTGCACCAGCCCGGTGGCCGCCACCGCCTGGGTGGACACCATCAGGCGCGGCCCGAAACTCAGCGCCGTGGCCACCCGATCGGGCTCCCTGGCGATGACGGCATCGATCCGCAAATTGGTCTCGCCCAAGGCGACCCGATCGCCGAGCTTCAGCCCCAGCCGCTCCAGCAGATTAGCCTCGACGGCGGCTCCCCAGGCGCCGTCGCGCCAGGCGAAGACGGATTCCGACGGCGGCGCCAAGTCCAGATTCCCCACCAGGGGATAGGCCCCGTCCACGCCCTTCAATTCCACCAGGGCGCGCCGCGTATTGCCGTCCACCAGCAGCATGGCCCGCATCTCGATGCCCTCGGTGACCCGCCCCAGGCCGGACAGCACCGCCCGCGCCTGGTCGGAGAAGGGCAGATGGGTCTGGCGCAAATCCAGATCGCCGCCCAGCAGGGCTCGGGAATCCTCGGCCAGGGCGGCATCGAAGGCGGCGCGCAGGCTGCCGGACCCGGCGATGGCCGCCACCCCCAGGGCCAGGCAGGCCACCAGTACCCGAAAGCCCTTGAGTCCGCCGCGCAATTCCCGCCGGGCGAATTTGACGGCGAGGCGGATCATGTCCTGATCTTCCCGTCCTCGACCCGCACCACCCGGCCGCAGCGCGCCGCCAGACCATCGTCATGGGTGACCAGCACCAAGGCGGTGCCGAAGCGGGCGTTGAGATCGAACAGCAAATCCATGACGCCGCGTCCGGTGGCGCCGTCCAGATTGCCGGTGGGCTCGTCGGCCAGCAGCAGACGGGGATGGGTGACGAAGGCCCGGGCCAGGGCGACGCGCTGCTGCTCGCCGCCCGACAGCTGGCCGGGATAATGGGCGAGGCGGCGCCCCAGGCCGACCCGGCCCAATTCCTGCTCGGCGCGTGCGAAGGCATCCTCGGCCCCGGCCAGTTCCAGCGGCACCGCCACGTTCTCCAATGCCGTCATGGTGGGAATGAGGTGAAAGGATTGGAAGACGATGCCGATATGGGCGCGGCGGAAGCGGGCCAGACCGTCCTCGTCCATTCCGGTCAGATCGTGTCCGGCCACCACCACCCGCCCGGAGGTCGGGCGTTCGAGGCCCGCCATCACCATCAGCAGGGTCGACTTGCCCGAGCCCGAGGGGCCGACCACGCCGACGCTTTCACCGGGGGCGACCTCCAGATCCATGCCGGCTAGGACATTGACCTCGCCCGCCAAGCTCGCCAAGTTGAGATGAACGGCCTCGAGCGAAACCAGGGAGGGGCCGTCGGCGGGACGCTGGAGCATGTGGTCGGATCTTTCGAGGGAGAGCGGGGCGCCGTGAACAGAATAAACCGACACCGCCGCGAGGTCTTGCGATATGGGGCCGCCCTGGCACTTGTCAACGTGATGGGAGGGCCGGTGATGGGAAGCGGGGCCATGGCCGCCACACGCCACCGTATCCTGGCATTGGGCGATTCCCTCACCGCCGGGTTCGGCCTCGCCCCCGATCAGGCCTTCCCGGTCAGGCTGGAGCAGGCGCTGCGGGCCGAAGGCCGCGACGTCACCTTGATCAATGCCGGGGTGTCCGGCGATACCTCGGCCGGCGGCAAGGCCCGGCTGGATTGGGCGCTGGCCGCCAGACCGGATCTGGCCATCGTCGAGTTGGGCGCCAATGACGGATTGCGCGGCCTCGACCCCGCCTTGACCCGGGCCAATCTGAGCGCCATCCTCAATCGTCTGAAAGCGGATGGAGTGGGAATCCTGCTCACAGGAATGCGCGCGCCACCCAATTACGGCAAGGTCTTCGAGGCCGAATTCCAGGCGGTATTCCCCGCCCTGGCCGCCGAGCACGGCGTGCTGTTCTACCCGTTTTTCCTAGACGGCGTGGCCGGCGATTCCCGCTACAATCAGTCCGATGGGCTTCATCCCAATGCCAAGGGTGTGGATATCATCGTCGAACGCATCCTGCCCATGGTGCGGAAATTATTGGAAAGGGCCAAGCCATGACCAAGGAGACCGGACCGGCGCTTTCGGCCCCCTTCCTGGTGGCCCATGCCCAAGGCGAGCATTGGGGCGTGGTCGGCAAGGCCTGCCTCGACAAGTTGGGCCCCCTTCCCGCCGGCACCAATTTCGGCTTCCTCTACGCCACCGAGACCTTCGCCGGAAATCTGTCCTCGCTGCTGACCTTCCTGCGCGAGACGACGCGGATCGAGCATTGGGTGGGCGGTATCGCGCCGGGACTTTGCGTCGATGACCAGGAATACCGCGACAGCGGCGCGGTGGCGGTGATGGTGGGGCAATTGCCCGCCGACCAGTTCCGGGTCTTCATCGACGATGCCGGCGACTGGCCCGCCAGGCACACTCCCTGTGTCGGGCTGGTCCACGGCGATCCGCGCGACCCCAACATGCCCG
>JACQAD010000356.1 GCA_016195125.1 Magnetospirillum sp. | reverse complement strand
TGCATCGTCGCCAATCTGCCCTACAACATCTCCACCGTCCTGCTGCTGGCCTGGCTGCGCCGCGCCGAGTCCTTCGAGCGTTTGATCCTGATGTTCCAGAAGGAAGTGGTCGACCGTCTGGCGGCGGTGCCGCGCTCGGCCCATTACGGGCGATTGTCGGTGATTACCCAATGGCGCTGCGAGGTCCGCCCCCTGTTCAACGTCGATCGCCGGGCCTTTACCCCGCCACCGGCGGTAACCTCCACCGTGGTGGATCTGCGGCCGCGGACCGAACCGCTGGCCCCCGCCCGCTTCGAAGCCCTGGAACGGGTCACCGCCGCCGCCTTCGGCCAGCGGCGCAAGATGCTGCGGTCGAGCCTGAAATCCCTGGGCCATGCCGAGGAATTGCTCGAGCGAACCGGCATCGCCCCCACCGCCCGGGCCGAGGAAATCCCGGTGGAGGGGTTCTGCGCCCTGGCCCGCGCCCTCGATCAGATCAATTCCGACTAAACAGATCTGCTATACTGCCTCCGTTGCTCCATTTCAGCGGGAGGTTCCATGAGCGGTTGGGGCTGTGTGCACGAGGAGGAAGGCAAATGCAACCGCGTGGCTGGGCGCCCCTGCGACCCAGGCATGAAGGGCTGCATTCTGGCAGGTCGGTTTCGGTTCTCTAATCCGGTAAAGAATAGGCCTGTAAAATCATTGGGAGAGACCATCAAGGATGACACGCCCATTGAGGACGACACCCCCTCCTTTCAGGAATAGGAACTCATACTAAAAGCTATGGCTAAACGCGTACGGGACCGTTGACGCCCATGCTCGCAATGGGTTTTAGTGATCTTATGTGTCGGAAGGTGCCCGCAGAGGTGCCGTGAATAGAATGAATTGTACATCAGGGAGACAGCGGAATGACGGCTCAGAGCGCCGGGGACTCCCCGACGGCGGAGAGTATTGATTTATTCGCCACAGAAGTTCTGAAGCAGATCGACAGCCTCAGCCTTGAAGTCGCCGATATCGCCGGCACCATGGACGGCCTGACTCGCTTCGTGAAGCACCAGGAAGAACTGTTCGGCCATCTCAAGATGATCGCCCACGCCATGGCCGAAACCATCGGCCTGATCGATGTGGCCGGCCGGGAAACCCGCGACATGACGGTGCAGGCCGGCCAGCAATCGTCGGAATCCCTCAAGACCGTGGACGAGGCCCTGTCTGGCGTCAATCGGCTGGTCGGCGCCGTCCAGGGTATCGAGGAACGGCTTGAGGGGTTGGAGGGCGCCCTGGGCGAGGTCAGCTCCATGTCGCGCAACATCCAGAAGATCGCGCGTCAGACCAACCTGCTGGCGCTCAACGCCACCATCGAGGCCGCCCGGGCCGGGGACGCCGGCAAGGGCTTCGCGGTGGTCGCCACCGAGGTCAAGACCCTGGCGCGCCAGACCGCTGATGTCACCAGCGGCATCGACGATACCGTCCATAAGCTGTCGGGTTCGGTCACCGATCTGATCGAGACCTCCACCGACACCTTGAAGATGGCCGATTCGGTCGGCTCGGGCGTCGGCGTCATCAATCAGGCGGTTTCCATCTTCGGCAACGTCATCGGCTCGGTGGAGAGCAAGGTCGGCGACATCTCCCAGGCGGCTTCGGCCTCCCTGTCCCAGTGCGGCGACGTCATCGGCGAGATCGACAAGTTCTTCGAAGGCATCGCCATGACCAGCGACAGCCTGCGCAAGGCCGACGAGCGCATCGCCTCGTTGCTGGGCAATTCCGAAGAGCTGATGTGCTACATCGCGGCGTCGGGGTTCCGCACCTCGGACACCCCCTTCATCGAAGCCATCCGCGACGCCGCCCGCCAGGTTTCCGCCGCCTTCGAGCAAGGCATCAGCGGCGGCCGTATCTCGGTCTCCGATCTGTTCGACGAGAATTACCAGCCGCTGCCCGGCACCAATCCGCAGCAGCACTCGACACGCTATGCCGCCTTCACCGATCAGGTGCTGCCCGACATCCAGGAAAAGCTGCTGAGCCTGGATAGCCGCGTCGCCTTCTGCGTCACCATCGACCGCAACGGCTATATCGCCACCCACAATAAGAAGGTCTCCCAGCCCCAGGGCGGCGACCCGGTGTGGAACAACGCCAATTGCCGCAACCGCCGCATCTTCAATGACCGCACCGGTCTGGGTGCCGGACGCAATACCAAGCCCTTTCTGCTGCAGACCTATCGCCGCGACATGGGCGGCGGCCAGTTCATCATGATGAAGGACGTCTCCGCCCCCATCTCCGTGCAGGGCCGCCATTGGGGCGGCATCCGATTGGGCTACAAGATTTAAATTCCGCCCCCTTTCCACGATCCCTCCGCCCACCGGCGATCCCTGTGGCGGAGGACGTGGAACGGTACACCCAGGGAACAGGCGAAGCGGAAGACGGGAAACCCCAGGTTATAGAAGACGCATTTTCGCAAGGCCCGCCTTTCGCTTGTAGGGGATGGCGGGGCGGCAGTCATGGGCGTATCATTAAACCATAGGTACGCATTCCGGTTGGAGGCTTCCATGACGAACAATATCCTCACCGTAATCTCCGCAATGGCCGAGGTCGCGACGGTTCCGCGTCAGGGAGAGCATCTCCGCCCCCGCCAGCCCGTCATTACCCTCTCTCGTGATTTCGGCTCGGGCGGCGACGTCATCGCCACCCGCGTCTGCCAACGCATGAAATTGCCCCTCTATGACGAGGAATTGCTGCGCGAGGTGGCCGGACGCCTGAACGACGACCCCGCCATCGTCCGCATGCTCGACGAAGGGTTCGGCCGCGCCAAGGACATGTGGCTGTACCGCCTGTTCTCGGGCAAGGACATCAGTCCCGACGCCTATCGCGACACCCTGATCAAGGTGGTGATGAGTCTGGGTCGCCTGGGCGGCATCATCGTCGGGCGCGGCGCCCATGTCATCCTGTCCGGGGAATGCGCCCTCAGGGTCCGCGTCGCCGGCTCGCCCGACATCTGCGCCAAGCGCATGGCCGCTCAGGGGCACGGCAACGAGGCCGATCTGCTGGCACGGGCCACCGAGACCAACCACCGTCGCGGCAAATTCGTGTGGGAGGCCTTCCAGTCCCGTCTGTCCGACGCCAGCCAGTTCGACCTGACCATCAACACCGACCGCATGGACGATTTCGAAGATGTGGTCGAGACCATCGTGGTCATGGCCGAGGCCGTGCATTCCGGCCGCGTCCTGCGCGGTGATCTGGTCAAGCACGCCTGATATCATGTCCCGATGAGAGACCGACTCACCGGGACGGGGTTAGGCCCAAGGGGCCGCGCGCCTTATGCGTTCCGGTGATCGGGTGCGATCACCGGGACTTGGTATGAGCGATGGGGCCGGGAGAGAGCGCCTCTCCCGGCCCCGCCTGCCTCAACGTCCGGGCAGCATCCGCGCCATGATGTCGTCCTTGAGAAGAAAGCGGTGGCGCAACGCCGCGGCGATATGGCCGATCAGCAAGGCGGCCAGAACCCAGCCCAGCATCTCGTGCCCGCCCTTGAAGATTTCCTTCAGGGCGTCGTTCTTGGCGACCAGCACGGGCAGGACCAATCCGAACACCGACACGTCTCGGCCGGAGCTCTGGCTCATGAGGATGCCGTCCACGGGGATCAGCAGCATCAGGCCATAGAGCGCCACATGACCGGCATGGGCGACCAGCCGTTCCAGAGGCGGCATGGACAGGGGCAAGGGCGGCGCCGGCCGGGTCAGGCGCCAGGCCAGCCGCCCCACCGCCAGCACCAGCATGATGACGCCGATGGCCTTATGCAGGCCCACCACCTCGGTCCGTGCTGGCCCCTTGGGTATCGCGTCGATCATATGCCCGACCACCCACAAGGCCAGAATACCCGCCGCCATCCCCCAATGGAGGATGCGCGCCACCACGTCATAACGATCCGAATGAGCCCTCGTCATCGTGCTTTCCCCAACTCGATGATGGTAAACCATGGGGAACCTAGCACAACGCGGCGGTGGTTGACATTGGCCGCCGAGCGCATACCCTTCATGTCAGGTATTTCGGGGATTTCTGTCCATGCCGCTCCGCCCTTGGCGCGTTCTTTCGGGTCTAGCGATTGCAATTGCCCTGGCCGGGCCGGGCGGTTGCGGCGGCATCGTCGGCGTGCCGCCGCCTGCCGCATCCTGGCCGGCAGGCCAGCCCAACGTCATGCGGGATCCCGTTCGCATCCCTGAAGTCCGGGTCGAGATTCCCAGCGTCATCGCCGCCGATCCCGAGGCCCAGCGTTTCCTGCTGCTGCGCCAGCTGGTCGAGGCCGGTCTGGTGGCGCCCGATGAGGCCGCGCCGCGCCGCGCCGCCAATCTGGGGGCGCTGCTGCCCTATTCGGCTCCACCGCCCGCCTCAGGGCTTGCCCGCCCCCTGGCCCTGCGCGATGTCGCCGACCAGTTGGCGCGCCTCTCGGTGCCGGTATCGTCGGCGCCCGCCTCCTCGCTTCGGGCCGAGCGTGATTTCCTTCTGGACTCGCTGTTGCCGACCGAGCCCAAGACCCGAACCCCACCGGCCCGCATGGATTCCGCGGCCCTGGGCACCGCCCGTCGCCGCATCGGTGATCTGGCCGGGCTGGGTCTGGTCGCCCCCGATGAGCAGGCGCGGGAAATGGCCGCCATCACCGCCGGCGAGCAGGTTCTGGCCAACGCCCCGCCGCCACCGCCGCCCGCCCCGCCGCCCAAGAAGAAACCGAAGAAGAAGGCCGCGTCAGGCGAAGCCGGCAGCAAGCCCGGTGACGTTCCCGGCGGCACTGTTCCGGTCAATCCCAAGGGCATTCTGGGCCTGCACCTACTGTCCATGGCCTCGGACAGCATGACCGACAAGGCCATCGACGCCCTGAAGAAGGAATATCCCGAACTGGCGCCCCTGCAGTTCAAGGCGGTCAAGACCGACATTCCCGACCTCGGCACCACCTATCGCCTGATGGCCGGCCCGATGTCGGGCACCGAAGCCGACCAGATGTGCAAGGCGCTGCGGGCCAAGGGGCAATCCTGCGCCATCACCAACTTCTAGTCGGAAATCCGGCCCGCGACCTTCGGGCTTCCGCCAGGAATCCAGGCCAGAAAGACAGGCTTCCAGCTTGCCTCTCTCAACCTAGGGGGATATCCTTAAGGTCTTCACCCGAATACATTCAGCTTATATTCCATGCCGCTCCGCCTTCCATCCCCGTCCACCCCCCAAGCTGCGGAACAGGTCTCTGCCACCCGGGGTTTCGCCCTTAAGCTGGTGACGGCGGTGATCGTCCTTAATCTGTTCATCGGCGGCATGGTCGGCGCCACCTTGTATCAGAGCCTCCGGCAGCACGAGCACCAGTCGGAAGTGCTGGCCGAGAATCTGTCGACGGTGCTGCAGGCCCATCTCAGCGGCATCATCGCCAAGATCGACGTGACCCTGCTGGCCGTCGCCGACGAAATCCATCGCCAGGAACAGGCGGGGGGCATCGATGCCGCTGCCCTGGAAGAGGTTCTGCGCCGCCACGATGCCCGCCTGCCCGAGGCCCTGGGCCTGCGGGTGGTGGATGCCCAGGGCATCATCCGTTACGGCGTCAGCGGCATCAAGGTCGCCCAGGCCAGCATTGCCGACCGCCCCCAATTCATCAAGATGCGCGACAACCCCCATATCGGACTGGTGATTTCCAAGCCGGTGCTGGGGCGCGCCGCCCAGACCTGGATGATCACGCTGAGCCGGCGCCTCAACCACCCGGACGGCAGTTTTGCCGGTGACGTGCATGTGGCCATGGAACTGGCCAGACTGACGCAGAGCTTTGCCAGCATCGATGTCGGCCCCAACGGCATCGTCGCCCTGTGGGACGACGGCCCCTCCACCCTGGCCCGCTTCCCGGATCTGGGAGAGCCCGGCGGTGTGGTCGCCAAGGCCCCCAAGCCGTCTGGCAAGCTGCGCGACATCATCGAATCCGGCGGAGACCGGGCCGCCTATCGCACCGCCTCCGCCATCGACAACATCGACCGGCAATTTTTCGTCACCCGCCTCGGCGACCTGCCGCTGTGGGTCAATGTCGGACTGGCCGAGGACGACTATCTGATCGCATGGCGGCGCCAGGCCACACAATTGGGCCTCCTAACCCTTTTGTTCTGCCTGGCGACCATCGTCCTCGCCGGGACTCTTTATCGCGGCTGGCGCAATCGCCAGCGTGCCGCCGACGCCATTGCCGACGCCCGCAATCAAGCCGAGATCGCCCACCGCAGCCTGGAGATGATCCTGGGTTCCGCCGGAGAGGGGATCTGCGGACTTGATACCGAAGGCCGCATCACCTTCATCAACCGGGCGGCGCGGCGCACCCTGGGATGGGGGGATGACGAGGGAGTCGGGCTGGCCTTCCACGACGAGGCCCACCACCACCGCGAGGATGGCAGTGAATACCCGGCCCTGGCCTGTCCGGTGTGGCAGACCCTGCATGACGGCCAGACCCGGCATGTGGCGCGCGATACCCATTGGCGCCGCGACGGCTCCCCGGTCCCGGTGGAGTTCACCGCGGCCCCCATCATCCAGGCTGGCGCCGTGGTCGGCGGGGTGATCCTGTTCCGCGATATCACCCGCCGACTGAAAGCCGAATCCGACGCCCTGCGCAATCTGGCCATCACCACCGCCCTTGGCGCCATTTTGCGTCACGCCCTTGACCCACGCACCCTGGATGAGATTCTCGGTTCCGCCCTGACCGAGATTCTCAGCCTGCCCTGGCTCAATCTGGAGGAACGGGGCTGCATCTTCCTGGCCGAGTCCGGCTCGGGCAAGCTTCGTCTTGCCGCCGGACGCAACCTGCCGCTCCAGATCACCCGCCAGTGCGCCATTATCGATGTCGGGCATTGCCTGTGCGGCACCGCCGCCGCCAGGCGCGACGTGGTGTTCAGCGACTGCGTCGATGATCAACACGTCACCACTTTTGCCGGCATGGCCGAACATGGCCATTATTGCGTTCCCATTCTTGATGGTGACGACGTTCTGGGCGTGCTCAATGTTTATGTGTCCCACCAGCACCAGAGGGATAAGGAGGAAGAGCGCTTCCTGCGATTGGTCAGCGATACCCTGGCCGGCATCATCAAGCGCAAGCGGGTCGAGCAGAACCTGCGCGACAGCGAGGAATTGTCCAAGACCCTGATGAACGCCACCATTGACGGCGCCTTCCTGCTGGACGACAGCGGCACCATCCTGGCCGCCAATCAGGCCCTGGCGACCCGTTTCCACACCAGCGCCGAGGAAATGGTGGGAACCAATTTCTTCGACTGGCTGCCCCCTTCCCTGATTGAGTCCCGCCGCGCCCTCATGGAACAGGTGTTCGGCAATGGCGAGGCTATCCATGCCCATGACGAACGCGACGGCATGGTCCTCGACAACCGCATCTACCCCATTCGCGGTTCCGACGGTCAGGTGGGGCGCGTCGCCATCTTCTCCCGGGATGTCACCCAGCAACGCAATGCCCAGCGGGCCGTCGAGCGCGCTGTCGCGGATCTGGCCCGCTCCAACGAGGAACTTCAGCAATTCGCCTATGTGGCCTCCCATGATCTGCGCGAGCCCCTGCGCGCCATCACCGGCCACCTGCAATTGCTGCAACGGATCCTGAAAAACAATCTCGATGCCGATGCGGCCGAATCCCTGCATTTCGCCGTCGATGGCGCCAAGCGCATGGATGCGCTGATCCGCGACCTGCTGGATTACTCGCGCATCGGCCATACCGACCGGCAGATGGACGATGTCGATCTGGGCGAGGTCATCTCCGAATCCCTGGCCAATCTCTCGGCCACCATCGCCGACAGCGGCGCCCGGGTCCAGGTCGGGGCGCCCATGCCCCATATCCGGGGCAACCGCATGGAATTGACCCGGCTGTTCCAGAATCTGATCGGCAACGCCCTCAAATACCGGGCATTGGACCGCGCACCCGAGATCGAGGTCTCCGCCACCCCCGATCACGGCGAGTGGGTCATCGCCATCAAGGATAACGGCATCGGCATCGAGCCCGAGTATTTCGACCGCATCTTCATGATCTTCCAGCGCCTGCACGGCCGCAGCCAGTACGAGGGCACCGGCATCGGCCTGGCCGTCTGCCGCAAGATCGTCGAGCGCCACGGCGGCCGCATCTGGCTCACATCCGAGCCGCAGATGGGCAGCACCTTCTTCATCGCCCTGCCGGTCATCCCGGCCGCCGAATGACCTAAAGCGGCCGACACCGGCAGACCTCCGGCCATGACCGAATAGAGCGGCGAACGCCAGATCTGGCGCCGCCCCCCGAAATCTTCACGGATCCGCAATACGGAACCGGGCCGCCCCCCCCTTCCGGGCATGAAAAAGGCGGCGCCTTGGATCGGCGCCGCCCTGATCATGCCGTCACCGGCGGGTGATCACACCGCCTTGACCTGGACATAGGAGCCGGGAGCGGCTTCGATGGCCTTGAGCTTGCCGGTGCCGGGCTCACGCGCCGGAACCATCTTGCCGGCGTACTTCTCGACCCATTTCTGCCAGTCGACCCACCACGAGCCCGCCATCTCGGTGGAACCGGCCAGCCAGACGTCGGGGTTCTTGGGCTTCTTGGCATTAACCCAGTAGCAGTACTTGTTGGCGGCCGGGGGATTGACCACGCCCGCGATGTGGCCCGAGGCCGACAGCACGAACTTGATGGGGCCCGACACGTGCTGGGTCAGCGCATAGGTGCTGGTCCACGGCGCGATGTGATCCTCGCGCGTCGACAGCATGTAGATGGGGGTCTTGATGTTGGCCAGGTCGATCTTGACGCCGTTCAGTTCGATGGCGCCCGCCTCGATCAGACGGTTCTCCTGGTACATCTTGCGCAGATAGAAGCTGTGCATGGCCGCCGGCATGCGGGTGGAATCGGAATTCCAGTACAGCAGGTCGAACGGGAAGGGATCCTTGCCCAGCAGGTAATTGTTGACCACGAACGACCAGATCAGGTCGTTGGCGCGCATCATGTTGAAGGTGGTCGCCATGTCGCGGCCGTCAAGGAAGCCGGTCTGAGCCATGCGGTTCTCAAGGGCAGCCAGTTGCTCCTCGTCGATGAACACGCCCAGTTCGCCCGGATCCTTGAAGTCGGTCATGGTGGTGAAGAAGGTCGCCGAGGCGATGCGGTCGTCTTCCTTGGCCGCCATATAGGCCAGGGTGCAGGCCAGCAGGGTGCCGCCCAGGCAGTAACCGATGGCGTCCACCTGCTTGGAGCCGGTGGCCTTCTCGATGGCATCGAGCGCCGCCAGGGTGCCTTCCTTCATGTAGTCGCCGAAGCCCTTGTTGGCCAGCGTCTCGTCGGGATTGACCCAGGAGATGACGAACACGGTGTGACCCTGATCGACCGCCCACTTGATGAACGAATTCTTGGGGCGCAGATCGAGGATGTAGAACTTGTTGATCCACGGCGGCACCACCAGCAGGGGCTTCTCGAAGACCTGCTCGGTGGAAGGCGTGTATTGCAGCAGCTGGATCAGGTCGTTCTGAAAGACCACCTTGCCCGGAGTGACGGCGATGTTCTCGCCCACCTTGAAGGCATCGTAATCGGTCATCTTGATGGCCAGGTTGCCCTTGCCGCGCTCAAGATCGTCCAGCAGATTGTTGAGGCCCTTCAGCAGGTTCTCGCCCCGGCTTTCCACCGTGGCGCGCAGCACCTCCGGGTTGGTCAGGACGAAATTGCTGGGCGCCATGGCATCGACGAACTGGCGGGTATAGAAGTCCACCTTCTTGGCGGTGTGGTCGTCGAGACCTTCGACATTCTTCACCACGCCCTGCATCCAGCGCGCCGACAGCAGGTAGGACTGCTTGATGAAGTCGAAGATTTCGTTCTCTTCCCACATCTCGTCCTTGAAGCGGCGGTCGCCGGATTCCGGCTTGGCCACCGGCTCGGACTGCTCGCCCAGCATGCGCTTGGCGGTGTTCTGCCACAGCGACATATAGTCCTGCCAAAGATTGAGATTCGCCTCCACCAGCTTGGCCGGGTCGCTCATGAGCTTGGCGGTCATCTCCATGAAGGCGTTGCCGATGTTGAGCGGATCCGCGGATGCCCCGCCGGGATCGGCCGCCTGACGGGTCAGGAAGTCGGTCACGATGCGCTGGCTGCGCTCGGCGATGTTGGTCATCGCCTTGGAGAGTTCCGCCGGATCGATCATTTTGGTATCGGCGCCCGTCTGTTCGGCCATGAGTACCCCTCTTTACGGTGCATCTAGAGTGCAACCATACACGGCGACCCGCATCTTGTCGCGGCGCCAATACGTCAAGGTCGGGTGCACCGCCCATCCCTTTTCGCCCGTTCCATAGACCTATATACTTTCGATCCATGGCCTGATAAACGTGAACTTGCCGTAAAATTCGGTCTGAACAAAATAGTTTCTCGATACCGGGGGCAGTGTTTCGTCCATGTTCGATTGCATCGAGGCTTGGCGCCGTCATCATCAGCGCCGTACGTTTGCCATCGGAAAGAGTGTCGTCCTCGCGGCACTGATCGCTGGCTGCTCGTACGTTCCAGACGCCCTCAACCCGGTTGAGTGGTACAAGGGCGTGGCCGGCGTCTTCACCGGCGACGAGAAATCCCCGGAGATCGCCTCGCCGCGTCGGCCGGACGGGGGCTTTCCCGACGTGAACAGCGCCCCCGATGCCAGCGGCAAGCCCTTGGCCAAGGGCCTGGCCGCCGATCGCGGCAACGCCAAGTATGCCGAATCCGTGCGCCGCGAGCCGGCGCCGACCAAGCAATTGGCCAAGCGCACCGGCCCGGCCCAGACCCAGGTGGCCGAGGCGGCGCCCCAAGCCCAAGCCCAAGCCAAGACCCCGGCAGCCCAGGCCGCCGACGGCAAGGGCAGCTATCAGCCCTCCTTGGACCGCCGCATGCAGGCCGCCCGCGACGACGGCCCCACCGCGTCGCCGCGCGTCGCCCCTGCCGGCCCGCCGGCCCGCGCCGATGTTCCCGACAGCATTCCCACCCGCCGCGGCCTGCTGGCCGAGCACTTCCAGAAGCGTCTGGCCGAATCCGCCGCCGCCACCAATAAGGGCGACCCCTTCTCCGGTGTTCCGGCGGCCCGCACCCAGGCCTCCTACAACCAGCCGGTCAACACCTATGCCGTGCCCGCCGCCCCGCCGGTGGGCATGAGCCGCTCGCCGGCCTTCGCCGCCGATACCGGCGACCGCGCCCCTCAGCTGATCCCGCCCAAGGGCGTGCGTGGCGCCAAGGGCGTCAGGGTGCCGTCGGCCCCCGCCGCCGCCTTCGAAGTGGCGTCGGTGCAGTTCGGCCCCGATTCGTCGCTGACCGCCGGCGACCGCTCGTCGCTCAAGGACGTGGCCGCCCTGCAGCGTCAGACCGGCGGCATGGTCCGGGTGG
>JACQAD010000355.1 GCA_016195125.1 Magnetospirillum sp. | reverse complement strand
TGGCCAAGAACGCCAAGCCCCTGGAGGCCCTGAGTCCGGTGACCGGACTGGGCAACCCCCTGCTGTCCGCCGTGGCGGCCTCGGCCCCCGAAGACGGGGTCCGGCTGGTCGACACCGCCGCCGGGGAGGCCCTGGCCCAGGTCACCCTGTGGCAGGATCGCGGCGGCCAGAGCATCGGTATCGGCATCGTCTCGCCGTTCAGCGACTTCACCGGCCCCATCCGCGACATGCAGAGCCGCATTCTGGCGGCGGCGGGACTGGTTCTGCTGGTGGTGTTGCCCTTGTCCATGCTGTTCGCCCGCAACATCGCCGCCGCCGTCCGCCAATTGGTGGTCGAAGCCGCCCGGGTCCGCAATTTCGACTTTGCCGGCGGCCACCAACACTCCTCGGTCATCAAGGAATTCAGCGATCTCGGCGAGGCCTTCGGTCTGATGAAGACCACCCTGGCCGACCATACGGTGGAGTTGGACGCGGCCCAGCGGCGCCTGGAGCGGCTGGTGGATCTGGGCATCGCCCTTTCGGCCGAGCGCGATTCCGGCGTGCTGATGGACATGATCCTGATGGGCGCCAAGGAACTGAGCAACGCCGACGGCGGTACGCTCTACATCCGCGACGAGGAAAGCCTGCGCTTTCAGATCATCCGCAACGACACGCTGGGCATCAAGATGGGCGGCGCCCACGAGGCCCCGCCGTCGCTGCCGCCGGTGCCCCTGTTCAGGGACGGGGCTGCCAATCACAACAACGTGGTCAGCCACGCCGTCCACGAGCAGAAGACCATCAACATCGCCGACGCCTATGACGAGACCCGCTTCGACTTCTCGGGCACCAAGACGTTCGACGAGCGCAACAACTACCATTCCACCTCGTTCCTGACCGTGCCGCTGAAGCCGCGTGGCGGCGACATCATCGGCGCGGTGCAGCTGATCAATTCCCGCCCGCCGGGCAGTGACGAGATCGTCCCTTTCTCACCCGCCATCCAGCGCTTCGTCGAGGCCCTGGCCGCCCAGGCCGCCACGGCGCTGTATAACCGCGATCTGCTTGACCAGCAGGAGCGGCTGATGGACGCCATGATCCAGATCATCGCGGGCGCCATCGACGCCAAGAGCCCCTATACCGGCGGCCATTGCGAGCGCGTGCCCGAATTGTCGCTGATGCTGGCCGAGGAAGCCTGCAAGGTGGACCAAGGCCCCCTGGCCGAGTTCGCCTTCACCGATCCCGACCAGTGGCGCGAGTTCAAGATCGGCGCCTGGCTCCATGATTGCGGCAAGGTCACCACCCCGGAATACGTGGTCGACAAGGCCAGCAAGCTGGAAACCATCTACAATCGCATCCACGAGGTGCGGACCCGCTTCGAGGTGCTGCTGCGCGACGAACGCATCAATATGCTCGAAGCCATGGCGGCCGGTACTCCGGCAGCGGCGGCCGAGGCGGCGTTCGAGGCGGCCAAGACCGCCCTGGTGGACGATTTCGCCTTCATCGCCGAATGCAATCTGGGCGGCGAGTTCATGGCGCCCGACAAGGTGGAACGCCTGAAGGCCATCGCGACGCGCACCTGGACACGCCATTTCGACGACCGTCTGGGCCTGGCCCACGAGGAACTGCGCCGCTATACCGACGCGCCTTCGCCCCTGCCCGCCACCGAACCTCTGCTGGCCGACAAGCCCCATCACGTGGTCCCCCGGCCCCACGACGCCGCAGAATTCGACCCCGCCTACGGCTTCCAGACCAAAATTCCCGAGAACCTGTTCAATTTCGGCGAGATCTACAATCTGGCCATCAGCCGCGGCACCCTGACCGAGGAAGAGCGCTTCAAGATCAACGAGCACATCATGCAGACCATCATCATGCTCAAGCGTCTGCCCTTCCCCAAGCATCTGGCGCGGGTGGCCGAATATGCCGGCGCCCATCACGAGACCCTGATCGGCACCGGCTATCCCCGCAAGCTTGTGGCCGACGACCTGTCCATCCCCGCCCGCATCACCGCCATCGCCGATATTTTCGAGGCGCTGACCGCCTCGGATCGCCCCTACAAGAAGCCCAAGACCCTTTCCGAATGCGTCAAGATCCTGAGCTTCTTCAAGAAGGACAAGCACATCGACCCCGACCTCTTCGACCTGTTCCTGACCACCGGCGTCTACCAGCGCTATGCCGAGCGCTACCTCAAGCCCGAACAGATCGATAGCGTGGATATCGGCCAGTACGTGAGCACCGCGACGGCAGCATGAGCGGCGATCTTCTGGCTGAGGCCCTGGGCCATCATCAAGCCGGGCGGCTGGCCGAAGCCGAACAGCTCTACCGCCGTTTCCTGGCGGTTCATCCCGATCATCCCGACGCCCTGCATCTGCTGGGATTGCTGGCCCATGCCTGCGGCCATCACGATGCCGCCCGCCAATTGATCGGACGGGCGGTCGACATTGCGCCCGATCGGGCGGTCTATCTCCAGAATCTTGCCCAGGTGCTGGGGGCCATGGGCAATCCGCTGGAGGCGGCGCAATGCTGCCGTCGGGCGGCGCAACTGTCGCCCCATGACCCGGCTCCATGGTTGGCCCTGGCGCGCTTCGAGACCGAGAACGGCCTGATGATCGAGGCCGCCGAGGCGCTGACCCATGTGGTGGCCCTTTGCCCCGACGATGTCGCCGCCCGCACCAATCTGGGCGAGGCCCTGCGCGCCCAGGGCCGCTTCGCCGAGGCGGTTCCCCATTTCCGGCACATCCTGGCTCTGGCTCCGGATCATTTGGATGCCCGCTACGGGCTGGGCCTCTGCCTGCTGTCCCTGGGCGAGATGGACGAGGGGGCGAGGCTGTACGAGGACGGCCGCTATGGCGGTCGGCAGCCGCGCCTCGACATCCTGCCCCACCTGCCCAAATGGGACGGAGGGCCGATGCCCGACGGAACCCTGCTGCTGCATCTGGAGCAGGGCGCCGGCGACGTCATCCAGTTCATCCGCTATGTGCCGTGGCTGAAGCAACGCGTCGGACGCCTGGTCCTGCCCCAACGGCCGGAGCTGGCCCGGCTGCTGGCCGGAATCGACGGCATCGATGCCCGCTTGGGGGCGGACGAGGTTCCGCAATCCTGCGACGCCTTCGTTCCGTTGATCAGCCTTCTGGCCCTGTTCCAGGGGCGGTTTCCCCATGACGTCCCTTATCTGACCGCCGAGCCCGCCCTGGCCCGGTCATGGCGGAACCGCCTGTCGACGACGGAGCATCTGCGGGTCGGGCTGGTCTGGGCCGGCAATCCCGGCCACCATAATGACCGCAACCGCTCGCTGCCCCTGGAGATGCTCCGCCCCCTGCTGGCTCTGCCCGGCATTGCCTGGTTCAGTCTGCAGGTCGGCAGGAACGCCGCCGACATCGCCCAATTGGGCTGGCAGGACCGCATCACCGATCCGTCGGGCGAGGTCTCGGATTTCGCCGACACCGCCGCCATCCTCGCCGGCCTGGATCTGGTCATCACCGTCGATACCTCCGTCGCCCATCTGGCCGGGGCCATGAATTGCCCGGCCTGGGTCTTGATCCCCGCGATCAGCGACTGGCGATGGGTGGTGGGGCGCGACGACAGCGCCTGGTATCCGTCGCTTCGCCTGTTCCGTCAGAAGGCGAGTGGCGGCTGGCCGGAGGTGATCACCCGGCTGAGCGCGGCGCTTGCGGAAGTCAGGCCGCCGGCAGGGCGAAGCTGAACACCGTCCCCTGACCCGGCACCGATTCCAGCCAGATCCGCCCCGAATGGCGCTCGACGATCTTGCGGCAGATGGCCAGGCCGATACCCGTGCCCTCGTACTTGTCGCGGGTATGGAGGCGTTGGAAGATGCCGAAAATGCGCTCAAAATATTGCGGCTCGATGCCGATGCCGTTGTCGGAGATATGGAATTCCCATTCCGCTCCCTGACGCGACCAGCTTACATTGACCCGGACGGGCCGATCGGCGGACCGGTACTTGATGGCATTACCCACCAGATTCTGGAACAGCCGGGTCATCTGATCGGGATCGCCCATGATTCTGGGCGCTTCGCCCTCCTCGGGAAAGAGCACCTCGGCGCCGGCTTCGGCGATGGCGGGGGCGAGATGGCGCAGCGCCTGACGCAGGGCCTCCGGGGCGAGCATGGCGATGATGGGCTCGCCGCGCCGCTGAATCCTTGAGAAATCCAGCAGATCCAGGACCAGATGATCCATGCGGGTGGCCCCCTCCCTGGCGTATTGCAGGAATTCCAGACCATCCTTGTCCAGTACGCCGGTATAGCGGCGCTCGATCAGTGCCAGATAGCTGGAGATCATCCGCAGCGGCTCGCGCAGATCGTGGCTGGCCACGTAGGCGAATTGCTCCAGTTCGCTATTGGAGCGCTCCAATTCCTCCAGATAGGTGGCGATCCTGATCTCGGCCAGCTTCTCGGCGGTGATGTCGCGGGAATAGACCGCGACCTTGTCGTATCGCCCCTCGGCTCCCACGACCGGATAAATGGAATTGTCCAGATACAGTTCGCCGCGCCGGTCCAGATAATGGATCGCCTGTCCGGTCTCCACCACCCGGGCCACCGCCTCTTGCCGGGCCCTGGCGATGTCGGCGGGAAACATATCCCACAGGCATAGGCCGGTCAGTTCCCCGGCGTTGCGGCCAAAGCGTTCGGCCATCACGCCGTTCACCGCCAGCAGGAGTCCGTCGGGCTTGAACAGCATGATGGCGTCCGACGAGGCGTCGAGCATGGCCTGGATCAGGGACTGGCTTTCCCGGATGGTCTGTTCGGTATGCTTGCGCTCGTCGATGACGCGCACGATGCCCTCGATGCCCCGTCTTTGGTGCGCCCCATCGACGTAGAAACGTGACGAGGTCGAGACCCACACCGAATGCCCATCACGGTGGCGCATCTGGAATTCATAATCGCTGACCGATCCGCCCCGCTCTTCCATGGCCTGGATCAGGCGGGCCCGGTTATCCTCGTCCCAATGATAATCACCGGCATCGTTGCCGATGATCTGGTCAACCCGATAGCCCAGCAGCGGCTCCACCGAATGCGAGATCATCAGCACCCGCCCGTCCTCGTCGGTGCGGTAGAAGATGTCGGTCATGTTGTCCAGGATGGACAGCAGATCGGCCTCGGACTGACGGAGGCTGGCCTGGATTGCGACCTGATGGGCGATCTGGGTTTCCAGCGCCTCGTCCTTGAGGGTCACCGCCGACCCCAGAACCTTGGCGAGCCGCCCCAGGTCGATCTGGATCAAAGCCACGGCGATGACCACGTTGCCAAGCCCGGCAGCGGCAAAATAAAAGGCCTGAATCCCCACCAGGGAGACGAATTCCCGTATGGGGCCTTCCACCATCAGCGCCCCGATGCTGCGGGGCACCAGGAGAAGCGCCCACAGACCGAGAATGACCGTCAGAAGGGTGAGGCCGGCATTGCATTCGCTCCGACGATGCCGGAACAAGATCAGCGCGGCATGGACGAAGACCGGCACCCGCACCAGTGACACCACGGCAATGCGGATGTTGATATCGTTGACGACATAGAAGAAATAACTCTCGCCCGCCAGATAGGCGAGGATCGTCGCTTCATACAGAAAGCGGGGACGCCGCCCGCCGACCAGCATCGTGGCGCCCGCATGGGCGGCGGTGGCGGACAGAACCACCAGCAGATTGCCGCCGATGACCGCCAAGCCCGGCGGCACCATTTCCCGGAAGATGATGAGCAGGACACCGGCGCCGTACAGCAGCGCCGACAGGGCAAAGGCCCCCCAACGCTGATCCTGATGGCGTGGTCCGCCATAGGCGGCGATGATCAGGGCACTGGCCAACGATGCGATGGCGGCGGCCAAGGCCAGCGTCCCCACGTCAAGCTTGAGCACGACCCATACCTCCAACCTATGCCTTTGGGCTGGCCTTATTCACATTACGTGGTCTGACCAATTTCGTCCAGAAGCCTGATTATCGATCATCTCCTTGATGAAGGCGTCAACGGTGCCAACGTATAGGGTCCACAAGGAGCAGCCCATGCATCGCCTGTTGCCTCGCAATCCTCTCGGTTCACTGCTGGCGTCGGCCCTGGCCGTTGTCGGACTTTCAGGGCCGGTCGACGCCGGTCCATCCCCTGATTCCCGGTTGGACTGGTCGGCCCTGCCCCTGCCGGCCATCGACGGCGGCACGATCGCGTCGTCCTCCCTGGCGGGGCGGGTGGTTCTGGTGGTCAACACCGCCTCCAAATGCGGCTTCACCCCGCAATACGAAGGCCTCGAGAATCTGTGGCGCGATTATCGTGGCCGGGGATTGGTCATCTTAGGCGTGCCCTCCAACGATTTCGGCGCCCAGGAGCCCGGCTCGAACACCGAGGTCGCCTCGTTCTGCCAGATCAATTACGGCGTCGACTTTCCCTTGCTGGCCAAGCAGAGGGTGGTGGGCGCCGACGCCCATCCCTTCTATTCATGGGCCGCCGAACGCACCGGGCCGCTGGGCGTGCCGCGCTGGAATTTCCATAAGATCCTGGTGGGGCGCGACGGCCAGTTGCTGGATTGGTTCTCCAGCATGACGTCTCCCGAGTCCGGGCGCCTGCGTTCGGCCATCGACAAGGCCCTGGCCGGTCCCTGAGGGCTCATACCAAGTCCCGATGATCGCACCCGATCACCGGGACGCCCTCATGCGCCGGGCGCCGCTGGTGGCGGCTTGGCTCCCGCGCCATAAGGCGCGCGGCCCCTTGGGCCTAGCCATGCCCCGATGAGTCGGTCTCATCGGGACATGGTATCAGGGCATGAACGCCGGCTTGGGCCGCGCCATCCAGGTCGCCGCCCCCTTGCCGGCGAATCTGGACTTCTCGGCGGCGTAATAGGCGCGATAGGCCGCCACGGCATCCTCGCCACGATACGACTCGGGCATGGCCTGGGGCGGATCGACCCAGCCCTGGTCAGGAATGGGGGGCACTTCGGGAAGGGCGGCGATCACCTCGGCCGAGGCATGGATCCGGCCCCGGCGATGCGTGTATTCCGCTCCCAATTCCAATCCCAGGCGGCGCGTCCACTGCCAGTGACACAGGCTGTCTCCGGCCCAGAGGACCGAGGGATGGCGGGCATGGGTTGGTTTATAGGGCGCGGCGATACCGTGTCGGAACAAGGCGGCGCAAAGGATCTGTGCCGTTTCCAGCACCATCTTGACCACATGCTGATCGCTGTGGAGTTGCGCCGCCACCAGCGGATCACGGTCCAGGAAGAAGATGTTCATAGCCGGGATCTGGGCAGACCGGCGCCGAAAGAAAAGGGCTTCAGGCGGCTTCGGAGAAAATTTCTGGGAAGCGGGCGGCTTCGCACCACTCCCGGCTCACCGGGCTGCCATTCCGTCCGAGAACGGCGTACCAGACGATATCATCGGCCACACGAATGATTTCGCAAAGCGCCTGCTTATTCTCGCCGACGGCGCGGGCATCCTCGCAGACCAGATTGGCATGGACAAAGCGTAGACCAAATGACGGTTTCATAACGCACTCCAGATCTTCCGGTCACCGGGGCGGAAACCTGTCCCGATCCCTTTATGACGCAATGCAGCATAGCCCGGATTCTCTTACGGAGTCATTTACGCCGAGCCTCCCGCCATGCTCATTCAGGGCATGGAGGCCTGCTTCCAGCGCATGGCTGGCATCAATTAATCCCTGAAGTTGATAAATTGCAGCGGCTGTTCGACGTCCAGCTTCTTGATCAGGGCGATGGCCTCCTGGAGATCGTCGCGCTTCTTCCCGGTGACCCGCAATTCGTCACCCTGGATGGCCACCTGGACCTTCAGCTTGGCGTCCTTGATCTCCTTGACCAGACGCTTGGCCAGATTTGCCTCGATGCCGTCCTTGACCTTGACGACCTGGCGGACAGTATTGCCGGAAGCCTTCTCCACCACCTGGTAATCCAGGGCCTTCGGATCGACCTTGCGCCGGGTGAAATGCACCGCCAGCAATTCATGCATGGTCTTGAGCTTCAAATCGTCGTCGGCCAGCACGGTGATGACCATCTCCTTGCGCTCGGCCGAGCATTTCGATCCCTTGAAGTCATAACGCTGCGCCACTTCGCGCGAGATCCCCGCAAGCGCATTGTCCACTTCCGCCAGATCGGTCTTGGAGACGATATCGAAGGAGGGCATGAAATACCTCTGATTGAGTGAATTGGCCCGAAGGATACGGAAGCAACGCCCCGGATTCAACCCAATGCCTCCCGGCCAAATTGTTGCGGTGCATATCCAAATGGCTATACTGTCCGACGATTGTTTTAGGGGACGACCAGTGACCGACGCCCAGACCACGGATACCAGCGCCTTCGAGGCCATGATCGACCGCCTGATCGAGGGCGGCTATCGCTCTCTTCCCGAAGGCAGCGGACCTCTGGCCGACAAGCTGAAACATCTGGCCGATAAGCTGGAGGGGCGATCCAGTTCGCTGCTCACCCAGTCGGTGGGCATGTCCATCCATCTGAACGGGACCGTTACCCAGGCCGTGCACACGCTGCGCTCCATCCGCGAGATGAGCCGGCGCATGGCCACCATCTCCGCCTCCACCGAGGAGATGGTTTCCACCGTCCAGGCCATCAGCCGCACCTCGGAACTGGCCGCCTCCAATGCCCGTTCGGTCCAGGAAATCTCCGACGAGGGCGCCCGCAGCACCGAGGCCGTGGTCAGCACCATGCAGACCATCGTCACCACCGTCAACGATGCCGCTACCCGCGTGTCCCGCCTGACCGAGGCGTCGTCCTCCATCGGCACCAGCGTCAAGCAGATCGAGCAGATCGCCCGCCAGACCAACATCCTGGCCCTGAACGCCACCATCGAGGCGGCGCGGGCCGGCGAGTTCGGCAAGGGCTTCGCCGTGGTCGCCACCGAAGTCAAGAACCTGGCCAATCAAGTCGCCCAGGCCACCCAGGAAATCCGCTCGCGCATCGACATGCTGAGCGAGGAGACCGGGGCCATCCT
>JACQAD010000365.1 GCA_016195125.1 Magnetospirillum sp. | reverse complement strand
TCTTCTGCCTCGGGCAAAGGCCATCGTCCATGGCGACGGCTGGCTGGTGCGACGGCTGAAAGCCCTGGACCAGCGGTTGCTGCGCTGGTCCTTCGCCCATCCCGCCAAGGTCATGTGGCCGGCCCTGATTCTGGTGCTGGCGGCGGCGGCCTCGGTGCCGTTCCTGGGCCGCGCCTTCCTGCCGCCCTTCAACGAGGGCACGGTGACCATCAACGTCATCCTGCCGCCTGGAGCCTCCCTGTCGGAATCCAACCGCATCGGCACCATCGCCGAGAAATTGATCCTGGAGGTGCCCGAAGCCCTGTCCACCGGCCGTCGGACCGGCCGCGCCGAGTTGGACGAGCATGCCGAGGGGGTTCACTATACCGAGATCGACGTGGATCTGCGGCCGTCGCGGCGCTCGCGCGAGGCCATTCTGGCCGATCTGCGCGAACGTCTTAATCGCCTTCCGGGCATCGCCATCAATATCGGCCAGCCCATTTCGCACCGTCTCGACCATCTGCTGTCAGGGGTTCGGGCCGAGATCGCCGTCAAGATTTTCGGAGATGATCTCGATGCGCTGCGCGGCTTGGCCGAGGACGCCCGCAAACGCATGGCCGGGATCGCCGGCCTGACCGATCTCCAGGTGGAAAAGCAGGTTCTGATCCCACAGCTCCAGATCAGGCTCGACCGGGCCGAGGCCAAGAAATACGGGCTCACCCTCGATCAGTTGACCGAGACCCTGGAAGCCGCCCTGAACGGCAAGACGGTCAGCCAGGTTCGCGACGGCCAGCGCAGCTATAACGTGGTGCTGCGGCTGGCCGAGGATTGGCGGGCTCATACCGCCGATTTCCGCCAGATCCTGGTGGACACTCCGGCGGGAAAGGTGCCGCTGTCGCTGCTGGCCGAGGTGGTGGAGACCAAGGGGCCGAACGTCATCAACCGCGACAACATGCAGCGCCGTATCGTGGTGCTGGCCAACAGCCATGGCCGCGACATGGCGGCGATCATTGCCGATGTCCAGTCGCAATTGGCCGGTGTGACCCTGCCGCCGGGCAGCTACATCACCTATGAGGGCCAGTTCAAGAGCCAGCAGGAAGCCAGCCGCATGATCGCATTGCTGGCCGCCCTATCCATGCTCGGGGTCTTCGTGGTGCTTTACAGCCATTTCAAGTCGGTGAGGCTGGCTCTGGTGATCATGGGCAATATTCCCATGGCCCTGGTGGGCAGCGTCGCCGCCATCTGGCTGACCGACCAGACCCTGTCGGTGGCCTCTCTGGTGGGCTTCATCACCCTGACCGGCATCGCGGCGCGCAACGGCATCATGAAAGTATCCCACTACCTGCATCTGGCCCATCACGAGGGAGAGGGCTTCGGCCCCGCCCTGGTGGAACGCGGCTCGCTGGAGCGTCTGACGCCGGTGCTGATGACCGCCCTGGTGGCGGCCCTGGCCCTGGTACCGCTGATGGTGGCCGGCAGCGAACCCGGCAAGGAGATCCTTCACCCGGTGGCGGTGGTGATCTTCGGCGGATTGATGTCGTCCACCATCCTCGATTCCATCGTGACCCCCGTCCTGTTTCTGAGCATTGCCCGCGCGCCGGTACAGCGCCTGTCGGAGAAGATTCCCATGAAGACGATCGTTACCGCACTCCTCGCCCTGGTCATGGCGAGCGCCGCACTCCCCGCTTTCGCCCACGGCACCATGACCGCCTGGTATGGCGGCCAGACGACCGAAACCGCCGAAGGGGCCAGAATCGAATTCATCATCCGCGATGGCGCGATTCGCGTCTGGGTCCGCGACCATGCCGACAAGGCGGTGGCGGCGTCGGGCAAGGCAACCTTGCTGGTCGCCGGCAGGAAGATCGATGCCGAGCTCAAACCCGACGGCGACGGCCTGGCCGCCTCCCTGCCGGTAAGTGCCTCGGACAAGGTCACCGCCGTATTGTCGCTGCGAGTGGAGGACAAGCCGCTCTCCGTCCGCTTCAATCAGGAGGCGTTGATCACTCCCGCCCTCGTCCCGCAGGCCCAGGCCGGTCGCCAGGCCTTCGAGCAAATCTGCGCCGTCTGTCACGGCACGGCCCTGCGCGGCTCCGATCATGCGCCGCCCCTCCTGCATCCGGCCTATGGCCCCGGCTCGGGCCATGGCGACGACACCGTTCTGGCGGCGGCGCTCACCGGGGCCAAGAGCCATATGTGGAAGTTCGGCGACATGCCCAAACCCGAAGGCCTGAAGCCGGGACAGGAGAAGGACGTGCTGGCCTATATCCGCGCCATGCAGGCCGCCAACGGCATCGGCGCCGAGATTCCGGCCGCCCCCCACCATCATTGACGGTCTTGATCGGGTCGCCCCGACAGCGCGCTGCGACGTCGGGGTCTGTCGTCCACAGGCGAAGGGTCTTTCAGGTCAGGGCGGCGGCTATTGTCGGCTGAGGATCCGGCATGCCGCCCCGTCTTGGCCGATGGCGAGGAGGTGGAAGGGTGGTTTGGCGTTGGGGCGGAGATAGGCCAGCCAGCCTTCCGGCTCGGAAGCGCGTCCGAACAGGTCGGCGGGACCGCGCCAACGTTCCCCTAATCCGGACAACTGGCCATCGCTATCGATGATGCGTAGCAGGAACGGCCCCTTGGGAACGCCGCCCTGGCCCAGCAGGCGGAGCCCTCCCGTTGGCAGGCTTACCGCCTCGTTCACCTGGCCGGCGGCACAGGACGGCCCGTCCGCCATCGGGCTCTGGGCGGAGCCGACGGCCCGGGCAGCCTCATCATTGAAGGGCGGCAGGGCACGGGCCAGCAGCAATGGGCGCACCCGGGCCATGTCCTCGCCATAGCCCCGCCGGGCTTCGATGGCGGGATCGTCGACTCCCACGGCCAGGGCGATCCGGGTGGCCGCCACGATCTCGGCCTGGGCGATGGCGCGCAGGCCGAAGGGGAATTGCAGGACCAAAAGCATCATCGCCAGGCCCAGCAGCGGCCCGCTTCCGAACCCCGGCATCCGCCGAACCGTCAGTACCACCAGCGCCGACCAGAACAGCGAGACGATGAGATCGTAACGCGACAGGACCGGCCCGGGCTCGACGGCATCGCGGATGCTGACGCTGCCGCCCCAGATCAGGGCCAGGGCCAGGATGCCGAGCCACAGGGCGGCCGGGGCGTTCTGCCGGGGGGCGCGCAGGAAGCTCAGCCAGAAGCCGGCGGCCATGGCGGTCCCGGCCAGCCCCAGGGCTTCGGCGGCGGGAAGAGCCTGGGCGGCAAGGGGCGACCCGCCGAGGATACGGGCGAGGGGGGCGCCGAAGAAGCGGCCCAGGGCCAGCAATACCGGCACCGGGTCGGAGAGGGCGAGGCGCAGCGCCCCGCTGGGCGGCGGCAGGTCCATATGGGTATAGAACAGGCCAGCCGCCACCGCGCTTGCCAAGGCCAGCCCCACCAACCGGATCAATCCGCCCCGCAACAAGACGATCAGCAGCGCGAGTACCGGCAGGCATAAATTCTCTCGTCCTTACGGATGGCCGCGGCCCCCGCCAGGGCGATGGCTGCCAGGGACAGCAGGGCGGTGGCGTAGGACAGGATATGGTGCAAGCCGCCCCATCCGGCCATCTCGTCGAGGACGAAGATCACCCGTGGCAACAGCATCAGGTGGTATTTGTTCTGCGCCCGGATGGCATCGAAATTCTGTCCCATCCCCCGCTGCGCCAGGAACGCCCAGTAATCGCCGTTGGGCAGGATGTGCATGGCGAGGATCGAGAGGATTACGGCGCTGGCGCAGGTGCCCAGGCCCACAACAACCGTCATCCGTTGCGGCCAGGAGGTGCGATCTTGCATGGTCACAGGCTCAGGCGCTTGAACAGGCGCTCGGGAATGGCGCGGATGATGGTCATGATGACCCACCAGAAGGCGGGGACGTAGACCTCCTCAGCGCCCTTGCCGGCCTGGCTCAGGCAGCGGCGCGCCACCGCCTGGGGTGAGGCCACCAGGGCCATGCCCTTGACGCCCCAGGTCATGGCGGTATCGGTGAAGCCGGGCTTGACGGTGGTGACGGTGATTCCCGAGCGCCACAACCGGGCGCGCAAGCCCTGCAGGAAAGCGTGGAGGCCGGCCTTGGCCGAGCCATAGATGTGGTTGGACAGCCGTCCCCGGTCACCGGCCACCGATCCCAGCACCACCACCCGTCCGGCCTGGCGCCGTTCCAGCAGCGGCGCCAGATGCAGCAACAGCGAGACCATGCCGGCGAAATTGACGGCGATGACCTCCAAGGCCAGGGCGGGGTCGGCCTCGGACTCGGCCTGGGGCGGCATCCAGCCGAAGGCGGCGAAGACGTTGATGGTCCCGGCCTGGGCCTCAAGGGCATGGGCGTCCACGGCCCGGGCCAGACCGGCATGGGCCTGGGTGTCGCGGGCATCGAACACCAGGGCATCGGCGGGAACGCCGTGGCGGATGCGGAGATCGCCGCACTGGGTCCGCAGATCCTCGGCATCGCGCCCGACCAGGATGATCCCGGCCCCCGTCGCCGCCGCTTCATGGGCGAAGGCGCGGGCGATGGAGGAACCGGCGCCCAGGATGACCCAGGTCTCGGTCATGCCGCCCCCCGGATCATCAGGCGCCGCGCCATGTCCGATTGCCAATGCCCGTGTGGGTCGATCTGGGCCAATACCCGGCGCAGGCGCTCCAGCCGGGGATACATGCGGTCCAGGGAGGCGGGCGCCATGACGCTGTCCTTGGCGAGGTAGATGCGCCCGCCATGGTCGATGGTGATGGCCTCCAACCGGGCCAGCAAGTCCACGACGCCGGAGCGGGCGGGGAAGTCGAGCGCCAGACTCCAGCCCCGCATGGGAAAGGACAGGAAGCCGGCGCCTTCTTCGCCCAAGGTCTTCAGCACCGCCAGGAAGGAGGCCGCCCTGGCGGCGGCGATGGTCTCCAGCAGAAGCCGCATTGCCTGGGGCGCCGCCGCCTCGGGGATGACGCATTGGAACTGGTGGAAGCCGCGCTTGCCGTACAGCCGGTTCCAGCCGGAAATGGCGTCCAGCGGATAGAGGAACGAACGGGAATCGGCCAGTCGCCGCCGCCCACCCTCGGGGATGCGGTGGTAATAGGCGTGGTTGAAGGCGGCCACCAGGGGCGCCGACATGGCCAGGGACGGCAAATCCATGGGCAAGGCCAGCGACCGGCGCTGGGATGGGGACTTGGCTTGATCGGGGCTGATCCGGCCGGTCTCCACCACGCCGCGCCCCAGCGACTTGCCCCGGGCGAGGGCGTCGATCCAGGCGACGGAGTGAGAGGCCGTTTGCCGGGCGCCGGCCAGAAGGTCCATCAGGCCGTCCAGATCAGGGGCCCGTTCCTCGGTGACGGCGAAGGTGGCGGACGGAACCTTTCGCAGCGTCAAGCACAGGGCGGTGACGATCCCGGTCAGGCCCATGCCGCCCAGGGTGGCGCGGAACAGGTCGGGATGGCTGGCGGGACTGACCCGCAGGCTCTCCCCGGACGCGGTCAGCAGGTCGAACCACTCCACATGCTGGCCGAAACTGCCGTCGCCATCGTGGTTCTTGCCGTGGACGTCATTGGCCAGGGCGCCGCCCAGGGTGACGAAGGCGGTGCCCGGCGTCACCGGCGCCATCCAGCCCAGCGGCAGGAAGACATCGAGCAGATCATTGAAGGTCACGCCGGCCTCGGCAACCAGCCTTCCGGTTTCGGCATCGAATTCCACGAAGCGGTTCAGCCGCT
>JACQAD010000343.1 GCA_016195125.1 Magnetospirillum sp. | reverse complement strand
TCCACAGATCGACGATGGGCTGGAACATCAGATCGAAATCGCCGCCGGTAACGGTCTGGCGAACGTCGTTCATCTGCTTGACCGTAGCCGACAGACGCGGCTGCAGATCCTTCATCAAATCGGCCAGATTGCCGCCGTTTTCCGCCTCCATGGCGAAGCGGTTCAGCGTGTAGGTCAGGGCGCGGGCCGCCTCTTCCGGCGCCACGTCGGCCACGTCCAGGACCAAGGTGGCCAGGGTCGCATGGATGGGGCCGGCATCGGGCAGGACCACGGCCGCCGCCTGGGTCACCGATTTGGTGATGGAATCGGGCGAGACCGAGGCGGCATGCAGCACGCCGAACTTGTTGTCGTCCAGTTGTCCGACCGCGTCGCCGCCCACCGACAGCGAGCGCAAGCGGTTGCCCAATTCGGTGGCCAGGGCTTCCTGAGTGCCGACGTCGCCGTGCAGGGCGTCGATCTCGGGCAACTCGACCAAAGTCAGCTGATAGGGCTCGTCCGGCGCGGCGGCGTCCAGCAGACTGGCCGCCATGGCCTGGAAGCTGTCCTTGTCGAGGAGGCCGGTCTTGCCGACCCGATCCTCCTTATGGGCATGGAAGCCGCCGGGATGGCCCAGCGCCACCAGCAAGCGATCCGGCTCGCTGGGATGGCGATAGCCGGACATGGTCACCTCGGTGGCCTTGCCGTCGGGGCGCAGCACCCGGATGATGGCGTTGCGGACCCGCTCGCCCTTGCCCATCTGCCGCAGCGATTGGGTCAGGATGGTCTCGTCACCGGGATGAATGATCTTGGCGAGCGGCTGGCCGATCAGTCCGCGGGCGCCGCGCCCCAGCAGGGCCATGGCGGCCCCGACGGCGAACACGGCGTTGCCCTCGGTATCCAGCTCCAGCAGCACATCGGCGGCGGCAAAGGCGAAGCCGACATACATGTCGCTCGACCGGCCGAGATCGTCCTTTTCCGCCATCCCACACCCCTAACTCTTCAAGGGTCTCAGCCTAGGTCAAAGGTTGGCCCCCGGCAAGTGAGTGTGTGAGGCCATATGTAACGAGGGCAGGGTTCCCCCTACCCGCCCTCACCATGATCCGCCCCCTATTCCACCGCCGGTTTCCATCGCAGCACCGGAACACGCGCCGCCATCGTCTCGTCCAGGCGGCGGCGGGGAGTCAGGCGGGGCGAGGCCTTGAATTCCTCGGCGGCGCCAGCCTTGGCCCGGGCCGCCAGACCGCGCACCACCTCGATGAACTGGTCCAAAGTTTCCTTGGACTCGGTCTCGGTCGGCTCCATCAGCAAGGCGCCGTGAACGACCAGGGGGAAGTACATGGTCATGGGATGATACCCCTCGTCGATCAGCGCCTTGGCGAAGTCGAGTGTGGTCACCCCGGTATCCTTGAGGAAGCGGTCGTCGAACAAGGCCTCGTGCATGCACGGCCCCTCGAACGAGGCGCTCAGCACGTCGCCCAGACGGGCCTGAAGGTAATTGGCATTCAGCACCGCGTCGCTGGAAGCCTGGCGCAATCCGTCCGAGCCCATGGACAGGATATAGGCCAGGGCGCGCACGAACACGCCGAACTGGCCGTGGAAGCCCTTGACCCGGCCGAAGGGCTTGGCGCCCTCGCGCTTACCCTCCACCATCTCCAGCCCCTTGGCCCCGTGCACCACATAGGGCACCGGAGCATAAGGCGCCAGGGCCGCCGACAACACCGTCGGGCCGGCGCCGGGACCACCGCCGCCATGGGGCGTGGAGAAGGTCTTGTGCAGATTGATGTGCATGGTGTCGATGCCGAGATCGGCGATCTTCACCCGTCCGACGATGGCGTTGAAATTGGCGCCGTCGCAGTAGAAATAGGCCCCGGCCCCATGCACCGCCGCCGCGATCTCGACGATCTCGGATTCGAACAGGCCGCAGGTGTTGGGGTTGGTCAGCATCAGGGCGGCAACGTCGGGACCAAGCTTGGCCTTCAGCGCCTCCAGATCAACCCGCCCATTCTCCTTGGCGGGAATGGAATCGACGCTGTAGCCGCACATGGCGGCCGAAGCGGGATTGGTGCCGTGAGCCGATTCGGGGACCAGGATACGGCGGCGATGGCCCTCGCCCTTGTCCTCGTGGGCGGCACGGATGGCCATCAGGCCGCACCATTCGCCATGGGCGCCGGCCGCCGGGCTCATGGCCACTGCCGGCATGCCGGTCAGCTCCTTCAGCCAATGGGCCAGGGTGTCGATGACCTCCAGCGCGCCCTGGACGGTCTTTTGCGGCTGCAGCGGATGGAGGTCGGCCAGACCGGGCAGGCGCGCCACCTTTTCCGACAGGCGCGGATTGTGCTTCATGGTGCACGAGCCCAGCGGATAAAAGCCGGTGTCGATGCCGTAATTCTTCTGGGACAGGCGCGTGTAGTGGCGCACCACCTGGGGCTCGGACAGATCGGGCAGGCCGACCTTGGCCCGGACCGGGGCATCGCCCAGGCGCTCCAGGTCGAAGGGCGTCGGCTCGGGCAGATCAACGCCGATACAGCCCTCGTTGCCCATCTCGAAGATCAGCTTTTCCTCGATCTGCAGGCCGCGATTGCCGCTGAGGGAATTGAACTCGCTCATCACAGCACCTCCTGCAAACCGGCCACCAGGCGGTCCATGTCCTCGTCCGTATTCATCTCGGTCGCCGCCAGGATCAGGACAGGCGCCAGTTCCGGCCAGCTGGGATAGAAGCGCGATGCCGGCACGCCGGCCAGCAGGCCGCGATCCACCAGCCGGTCCACCACGTCGGCGGCCTTGACGTCGTCACCCAGATGCACGGCGAACTCATTGTAATAGCTCTGCGGCAGCACCTTGAGCCCCTTGACCGCCTTCAGCTTCTGCTCCAGGCGGATGGCGGCATTGTGATTCAAGCGGGCCAGCCGCTGGAATCCGGTCCCGCCCAGCAAGGTCAGGTGGATGGAGAAGGCCAGGGCGCACAGGCCGGAATTGGTGCAGATGTTGCTGGTGGCCTTCTCGCGGCGAATGTGCTGCTCACGGGTCGACAGCGTCAGCACCCAGCCGCGCTTGCCGTCCACATCCACGGTCTGACCGGCGAGGCGGCCGGGCATCTGGCGCACATATTTATCGCGGGTGGCGAACAGGCCGAGGCCGGGTCCGCCGAAATTCATGCCCATGCCCAGGCTCTGGCCCTCGGCCACCACGATGTCGGCGCCCATGGCACCGGGAGACTCGAGCAGGCCGAGGCTGGTGGGTTCGGCAACCATCACCACCAGCAGGGCGCCGGCCTCGTGACACAGAGCCGCCAGCGGCCGCAGATCGCGCACGGTGCCGAAGAAGCCCGGATTCTGGACGATGACGCAGGCGGTCTGGCTGTCCACCCGGCCGATCATATCCTCCATGCCCAGCGGGTCGGGGGGCAGCAGCTCGGCGTCCATCTCGGTGTAGCGCAGCGAGGTCTCGATGGTCTCGACGTAATGGGGATGCAGCCCGCCCGAGACGATGACCTTGGCCCGCTTGGTGATGCGGCACGCCATGATGGCGGCCTCGGCGCAGGCGGTGGCGCCGTCATACATGGAGGCGTTGGCCACATCCATGCCGGTGATGGCCGCCACCTGGGTCTGGAACTCGAACAGCACCTGCAGGGTGCCCTGGGCCACCTCGGGCTGGTAGGGCGTGTAGGCGGTAAGGAACTCGCCCCTGAGCAGCAGCTGGTCCACCGAAGCCGGGATGTGGTGACGATACACCCCGGCACCGACGAAGAAGGGTGCGCAGCCCGCCGACAGGTTCTTGCCGGCCATGCGGGTGAAGGCCCGTTCGACCTCCATCTCGCCCTGATGGGGCGGCAGCGGCAGCGGCCCCGCCAATTGAGCCGAGGAAGGCACGTCGCGGAACAGCTCGTCCACGCTTTTGGCCCCGATGGCCGCCAGCATTTCGCGGCGGTCGGATTCTGTCAGCGGCAGATAGCGCATGGGAGGATCACCTTAAGGTTCAACGTCCCCCTCTCCCGCCAGGGGAGAGGGGAAACACCCTATTCCAGGGTCTTCAGGTAGGCATCATAGGCGGCCTGGTCCATCAGCTCGGACAACTCGGCCGGATTGGCCAGCTTGAGCTGGAAGAACCAGGCGCCGTCCTCGGGGGATTCGTTGACCAGGCCGGGCTGGTCGACGATGGCCTGATTGCCCTTGGTGACGGTGCCCGACACCGGCGAATAGACCTCGGAGGCGGCCTTGACCGATTCGACCACGGCGGCCTCGCCGCCCTTGGCCAACTCACGGCCCGCCTCGGGCACCTCGACGAACACCACGTCGCCCAGGGCGTGCTGGGCATAGTCGCTGATGCCGACAGTGCCGGTGTCGCCCTCGACGGAAATCCACTCATGATCCTTGGTGAAGCGCATGCCCATAATC
>JACQAD010000342.1 GCA_016195125.1 Magnetospirillum sp. | reverse complement strand
TGGTGGTCGAAGGCGCCGGCGGAATCATGGTCCCCATCAACGAAATGGCCCTGATGGTCGATCTGATGGAACGGCTGCGCCTGCCGGTGGTGGTGGTGGCGCGCTCGGGCCTGGGCACCATCAACCACACCCTGATGACCCTGGACGTTCTGCGTCGCCGCCATGTCCCGCTGCTGGGAGTGGTGATGAACGGCCAGAGGAACCCCGCCAACCATCAGGCTATCGAGCATTTCGGCGGCGTCAAGGTTCTGGCCGAGATTCAGCCGCTGCTGGCGGTGAACGCCGCCACCATCGCCGGTTTGCCTCCCCCCGTTTTCCCCATACCCGGTGCGCCATGACCCTGTCCTATGATGAGCTTCGGGCGCTGGACGCCCGTCATGTCTGGCATCCCTTCACCCAGGCCGGTACCGCCGGGCCCGCCACCCTGGCCCTGGGCGCCAGGGGAGCCTCTATCTTCACCGCCGATGGGCGCGAGATTCTGGACATGGTGTCGTCGTGGTGGGTCAACCTGCACGGTCACGCCAACCCCGCCATCGCCCAGGCCATCGCCGATCAGGCCGGGCGCCTGGAACAGGTGATCTTCGCCGATTTCACCCACGAGCCCGCCGCCCGGCTGGCCCAGCGGGTGACCAGGCGCCTGCCGGGCGATCTCAACAGGGTCTTTTATTCCGACGACGGCTCCACCGCCGTCGAGGTGGCCTTGAAGCTGGCCCACCAGTACTGGCGCAACCACGGCCAGCACCGCTCCTCCTATATCGCCTTCGAGGGCGGCTATCACGGCGATACCGCCGGCGCCATGTCGGCGGGCCATTCCTCGGGTTATTTCGAGGCCTGGCGCGAGATGCTGTTTCCGGTGGAAACCATCCCCTTTCCCGCTACCTGGGACGACGACGAGGCGGTGGAGGTCAAGGAGCAGGTGGCGCTGGATGCCCTTGACCTGATCTTCGCCGCCAATCCCGATCATGTGGCGGCGGTGATCATCGAACCACTGATCCAAGGGGCCGGCGGCATGCGCATGTGCCGCCCCGAATTTCTGGCCAAGCTGGCGGACAGGGTCAAGGAGCACGGTTCGCTGCTGATCTTCGACGAGGTCATGACCGGATTCGGCCGAACCGGCGAGATTTTCGCCTGCGTCAAGGCCGGGGTAACCCCCGATCTGGTCTGCCTGTCCAAGGGATTGACCGGCGGCTTCCTGCCGCTGTCCATGACCGTGGCCAGGGATTGCATCTTCGAGGCCTTCCTGGGTCAGGATTTGAGCCGCGCCTTCCTGCATGGCCATTCCTATACCGCCAATCCCCTGGGCTGTGCCGCCGGCCTGGCCTCCATCGACCTGCTGGAAGGCCCGGCCTGCACCGCACGGGTCAAGGCCATCGAAGCGGTTCACCGCCTCCGCCTGGACGGGCTGAAATCCCTGCCCAATGTCGCTCATACCCGCCTGACCGGCACAATTGCCGCCCTGGACGTCACTGGCGGCGGCCAGGGCTACGATTCCGGTATCGGGACCAGGATGAAGGCCGAGTTTCTCCAGCGCGGCCTGCTGCTGCGCCCCCTGGGCGAGGTGCTTTACCTGCTGCCGCCCTATTGCATCACCGACGAGCAATTGCACCGGGCCTGGGATGGAGTGGACGAGGTTCTACGTCTATTGGCGAAATAGGCCTTTCGTGTCTATGATTGAATTCTCATGTTCATCCAGCACCTGCGCCGCCAACTTCCGCTGCTTCTGATCCTGACCGCCCTGACGGCTGGGGCGGGCTGGCTGTGGTGGCGGTCCTCGATGCCCCTGGTGGACCTGGTCAGGCCGCGCCGGGGACCGGCGGTGGAAGCCATCTATGCCACCGGCACGGTCGAAGCCGAGAGATGGGCCCGCATCGCCCCGGTGGCGCCCGGCCGCATCGCCGAGATCCTGGCCTTTGAGGGCGATATGGTGAAGGCGGGGCAGCCTCTGGCCCGCCTCGACGACCGCGAGGCCGGCGCCCGGGTGGCGGAATTGGAGGCCAAGGCCTCCTATTGGAAGGAAGAGATGGCCCGCTCCGCCATCCTTACCGAGCGCGGCATCCGCTCCACCGAGGCCACTCAGAAGGCGCGCAGCGAGTACAATCAGGTCACCGCCGCCATCAATGCCGCCCGCCAGCGCCGCACCGACCTGCTGGTGATCTCGCCCATGGACGGCATGGTGCTGAAGCGCGACGGCGAGATCGGTGAACTGGCCGAGGTCAAGGATTCCCTGTTCTGGGTCGGCGCGCCGCGCCCCTTGCGCATTACCGCGGAAGTGGACGAGGAAGACATCGCCCGGGTCAAAATCGGCCAGAAGGTGTTGATCAAGGCCGATGCCTTCATCGACCGGGTCTTGGAGGCCAAGGTCGACCGCGTCACCCCCAAGGGCGATCCCGTCAACAAAACCTTCCGGGTGCGCGTCATCCTGCCCGATGACACGCCCCTGCTGGTGGGCATGACCACCGAGATCAACATCATCACCGCCGAGCATGCCGATGCCTTGCTGATCCCCGCCACGTCCGTGGTGGACGGCAAAGCACTTGCCGTCGCCGGGGGGCGGGTCCAGAGCCTGCCCCTGACCCTTGGCATCCGTGGCCGCACCATGGTCGAAATCGCCGCCGGGCTTGATGCCGATCAGGAGGTAATCGCCTCGCCGCCCGCCGGGCTGAATCCCGGCGACCGCGTTCGGATCAAGTAGGGGACGGCCGGCATGGCGCTGCCCCTCGGTCTGTCCATCGCGCTCCAGCATCTGAGCCATCGTCGACGCCAGACCCTGGTTTCGCTGCTGGGCGTGTCGCTGGGGGTCGCCTTCTTCATCGGCATCTCATCCATGATGCAGGGCTTTCAACGCGACTTCATCGCCCGGATCATCGACGTCCAGCCCCATGTCATCGTCAAGGACGAAGTCCGCGCCGCCCCCCGGCAGGCGGTGGAGCGTGCCTTTCCAGACGGCGCCATCTCCCTTCGCGGCCTCAAGCCCAGGGAAGAGGTGCGCGGCATCCGGGGCGCCCGCAACATGCTGGCGACTCTCGAGGAAGTGCCGGGCGTCCATGTGGCGCCGGCCTTGTCCGGCAATCTGCTGCTGCGCTTCGGCGGCAAGGACGTCTCGGTCAACGTCACCGGCATCCAGCCCGAGCGCGAACGCCACGTCACCCATCTGGAAAAGGATCTGCTGTCGGGCTCGCTGGACGCGCTTTACACCACGTCCAACGCCATCATCATCGGCGAGGGCATCGCCGCCAAGGCCGGTATCCGCAAGGACGACCTGATCTCGGCGGTCTCCCCGGTCGGCGTGGTCCTCAAGATGAAGGTGGTGGGGATCTTTCGCAGCAATATCACCCTGATGGACAATTTCGAGACCTATACCCTGCTGAAGAAGGCGCAGATTCTGCAAAACCGCGCCAACGTCATCAACCGCCTCAACGTTCGACTCGACGATGTGGAGCGGGCCGGTCCCCTGGCGGCCTCGATCGAGCGCCAGTTCGGTTACCGCTCCGAGCCCTGGCAGGAGCAATCGCGCAACGTGCTCGGCATCTTCGTCATCCAGAACGCCATCATGTATTCCACCGTGACCGCTATCCTGATCGTGGCCTGCTTCGGCATCTTCAATGTCATCTCCACCGTGGTGTTCGAGAAGACCAGGGATATCGGCATTCTCAAATCCATGGGATTTCGCGATAAGGACATCCGCCGCATCTTCGTCCTGGAAGGCCTGATCGTCGGCATCATCGGCACGCTGATCGGCTGGCTGATCGGCTGGGGCCTGATCGAGTTCATGGCCTCGCTCGACTTCAAGATGGAAGGGTTCGTCAAGGCTCAGGGCTTCGTCCTTTACCGCACGCCAAAGCACTACGCCATCAGTGCGGCCATGGCCATCGTCTCGGCCACCCTCGCGGCATGGGTGCCGGCGCGGCGGGCATCCCAGCTCAACCCCGTCGATATCGTCCGAGGAGCGGGATGATGGCCGGTGACGCGATGAATGCCATCGAAGCCCGGCGCCTTACCCGAGAATTGCCGGGACCGGTTCCGGTAACCCTGGTCCGCGACGTGGACCTGAAGGTCAATCGGGGCGAGTTCGTCGCCGTCACCGGGCCGTCGGGATCGGGCAAATCATCTCTGCTCTATCTGCTGGGTCTGCTGGATGTGCCCACCAGCGGCTCGGTTTTGCTGCACGGGCATGAAACCGCAGGTCTGAGCGCCGATGATATGGCGCAATTGCGGCTGGCCCGGATCGGCTTCGTCTTCCAGTTTCACTTCCTGCTGCCGGAATTTACTTGCCAGGCCAATGTGGAAATTCCCATTCGCCGATTGGCCGCGCTGAGCGATTCCCAGGCGCGCAAGCGGGCCGAGGCGCTTTTGGATTCCCTGGAACTGGCGGATCACCGGCGCAAATATCCCGACCAGCTTTCCGGCGGTCAGCGCCAGCGCGTGGCCATTGCCCGCGCCCTGGCCAACGACCCGCCGCTGATTCTGGCGGATGAGCCCACCGGCAATCTCGACACGCGGACGGCGGCACTGGTGTTCGAGCTTTTCAGGAAGCTGGCCCACGATCAGGGGCGCACCGTTCTGGTGGTCACCCATGACGCGGAACTGGCGCAAACCGCGGATCGCCGCATCCATCTGGTGGACGGGCGGATTATCAGTTAGGAGGTCATACGCTCATCTTGGCGGCAAGAATGGCGGCCTGGGTGCGATTCTCGCAGCCCAGCGAGCGCAGGATGGCGGTCACGTGCAGTTTGACGGTGATCTCCGCCAGATTGAGGTCGCGGGCGATTTCCTTGTTGGACTTGCCCTGACGCAGCATGGCCAGCACGTCGCGTTGACGCGGCGTCAGCAGATTGCGGATCTGTTCGCCGTTGATGTCGCCGGCCATGACCGTCAGAGTATCGGGAACGACGATATGGGGGCTGACGAACGTGTCCCCCTCCAGCACCGACCGAATCCCGGCCATCATCGAGGCGCTGCCGGCGGATTTGCAGATATAGCCATGAGCACCGGCATCCAGTGCCCGACGCACCGTCTGCGGTTCCTCCGAGGCCGAAACCACCACCAGATAGATATCTGGCGCGGACCGACGCACCGCTCCAATGGCCGACATTCCGTCCATGCCCGGCATGGAAAGGTCGACCAGTGCCACATCGATATCGGTATTAGCCCGAACCAGATTCAGAACCTGTCCGAAATCGCCGGCCTCGAGAATGTCCAAACTCTCGTCGGACATGCTTTCCAGGACCATACGCACCCCCTCGCGGAATAGCGCATGATCGTCGGCAAGAAGTACCTTCATCTTACTATGCCCCCAAAAAAACGCCCCCGCAGCCCCACCCGAACCCCTCGGAAATAGCCACGTGAACGCAGCGCCGCACAGTCGACGCACGCCAGAACTTCCCAACCGACCGACCAAGCACCGCGAAGCGAGCCCGTCCGATCGGCAACCCCGAAACCCATAATACTTTAATCATGCTTTTCACCATGGGGCAACGCTGGATATTCAAGTCTGGCGATGTTATTCGCCTTATTTAAATATCAACCCTCTCCAAGCGCCATAGTTTCCAGCAAAATCGCAACATGACAGATAGCATAGGCGTACACCATCAGGCCGAGACCCTATGCTTTAGCGACCTATCCACAGTTTCTTTAGTAGTATCTTGATAAGGACTGCCCTGTTACAAATGTAACACTTCGTCATTGCCACGCGGCAAATACCTATAGCTCGCAATACTGGAAAATAAAGGCGGCGATTCCGTCCACATCGTTCCTGTGGAATCGCGGCAGATTCGCGGCTTCCACCGGAGAATCGGCGGCCAGGGCGACAATGCTGGCCTCATCCGGGGCCAGCATGCTCTTGCCTTGGGCGGGATCCCAGACCTCGAGCTTGGGATGCCGAGCCCATTTATAGCCTTCGATCAGCAGCAGATCGTTGCCCATGAACCGGGCGATCAAATCATCAAGCGGCGGCTCCGGCTCCAATGTCAGTTCGTGGACCAGGGCGAAGCGCTGGCTCGAGGCCACGACGGTTTCCAAGGCTCCGGCCAGGGCCAGGGCCCGGCATTCCTGGTCACCGACCGCCGGGTCGTGATGGGTATGCTTGATGGTGGCGACCGTCAGGCCGCGCCCTCGTAGGGCTGGAATCAATCGCCGCAGCAAGGTGGTCTTGCCGCTGCCGCTCCATCCCGCGATGCCGAAGATTTTCATGGGGAAAAGACTACCAAACCTCCGACGCTTGGCAAGCGTCCGAGGCCTGGAGTGCGTCCGCTTTAAGCTGAAGCACTCCAGGCAGCTTGTCTGTACGGCAAGGCTTCGCCTTTCCAGGGCTCGAACGCCGCTCAGGCTTAAGAGTTTCCCGTTTTCAATTCAACTTGAAGGCGGAAAACTCTAGACCCGAACCAGATGGACGTCGGTGATCGGCTTCTTGCCGTGAGTGTCCCGAAGCGAACGGCGTACCGCCAGCCGGGCCGCCTCGCGCACCACTCCGTCGTCGCGCCTGGCCTTTTGGGGCAATTCCTCGATCGCGTCTCGAACCGCCTCGACCACCTCATCGTGTTCTTCGGCCTCATGCCCGGCATCGAGCAGCCCCAGGGCGGTCAATTGCGGATCGCCCAGCAGCTTGCCGGCCTTGTCCAGCACCACGGTCACCACCGCCGAGCCGTTGAAGACCATGCGGCGGCGATTGCGCAGGATTTCCGAATCCAGCCGCACGATGCGTGGTCCGTCGACGCAAAGCTTACCGGTGGGAACGTGATCGACCACCTCTACCGGGCCGGGGGCCAGACGCAACATGGCACCGTTGGCGGTCTCGACGGCCTCCTCAACCCCGCAAGCCCGCGCCAGCCGCGCATGTTCCTGCAGGTGGCGGGCCTCGCCATGAACCGGAACCGCGATCTTGGGGCGGATCAGGCGGTACATCTCTTCCATCTCTTCGCGGGCCGGGTGGCCGGAGACATGGACGAACTCATCCTTTTCCGTCACCAGTTCGACACCGAGGCGGACCAGATCGTTCTGAAGCTTGTAGATCTCCTTCTCGTTGCCGGGAATGATCCGCGACGAGAAGATACAGACGTCGCCCTTGCCCAGAACCACATGGGGATGGTCGCCCGAGGCGATGCGGGCCAGGGCGGCGCGGGGCTCGCCCTGGCTGCCGGTGCAGATATAGACCACCTTGTCCTTGGGAAGATAGCCGGCGTCATGCTCGGTCAGGAAGGGCGGCAGATCGGCCAGATAGCCGTTCTCCCGCGCCGCCTTGTCGATGCGCAGCAACGAGCGCCCCACCAGGGCGACATTGCGGTCGTTGGCGGCGGCAGCCACTGCGATGCTTTCCAGCCGGGCCACATTGGTGGCGAAGCACGACACCGCGATACGGCCGTCAAAGCGCCCCAGCAACTCGATCATGCTGGCCCGAACACGGGATTCCGAGCCGGAATGCCCCTTGGTGAAGACATTGGTGGAATCGCCCACCATCGCCAGGACACCCTCCTTGCCGACCCGGCGCAGGGCCTCGAAATCCGTGGGCAAACCCAGCAGCGGATCGGGGTCGAACTTCCAGTCGCCGGTATGGACGATGGTGCCGGCCGGGGTGCGGATGGCCAGGGTGTTGGGTTCGGGAATGGAATGAGTGAGCGAGATCATTTCGACCTCGAACGGACCCACCTTAAAGCGCGAGCCCAATTCAACTACATTCAGAGGCACCCTTGTATGTAACCCAGTCTCGTGCAGCTTGTTCTTGAGAATGGAAGCCGAGAACGGCGTCGCCCAGACCGGGCAGCGCAGGCGGTCCCACAGATACTGGACGGCGCCCAGATGATCTTCGTGACCATGGGTCAGGACCAGGCCCACCAGCTTGTCCCGACGCTCCTCGATCCAGCTGGGATCGGCCATGACCACATCGACCATGGGCATGCTCTCGTCGCCGAAGGACACGCCGCAATCGACCATCAGCCACTTATCGCCTGTGCCGTAAAGGGCCAGGTTCATGCCGATTTCGCCGACGCCGCCAAGCGGCAGGAAGTAAAGCTCGCCCTCTTTCATCCCTGCACCGGCAGGGAATTGCGGCGATGGATTTCCAGCAGGCCGCGCAGGGTAAGGTCGGCATCCAGGGCATTAATGACCTTGGTGGCCTCGGCGAAGAGCGGTGCCAGCCCGCCGGTGGCGACCACATGCATGTCCGAGCCGAACTCTTCCTTGATCCGATGCACCAATCCCTCGATCAGGCCGACATAGCCCCAGAAAATACCCGATTGCATGGCCGGCACGGTCGCCCTGCCGATGACGTTCTTGGGCCGCCCGATGGCCACGCGGGGGAGCTTGGCGGCGGCCATGTGCAGCGCCTGCAGCGACAGATTGATGCCGGGAGAAATGGCGCCGCCACAGTAATTCCCGGCAGCATCCACCACGTCGAAGGTGGTGGCGGTGCCGAAATCGATGACGATCAACGGTCCCTTGTAGTACTTATGCGCCGCCACGGCGTTGACCAGCCGGTCGGCGCCCACTTCCTCGGGCCGGTCCAGCAGGATGGACAGGCCGAGATTGACGCCCTCGTCGCCGACGACCAGCGGCTCGCACTTGAAGTAGCGGCGGCACAGGGTCTTCAGCCCGAACACCATGGCCGGCACCACGCTGGCGACGATGGCCGAGGTGATATCCAAGCGGTTCAGGCCTTCGATGGTCAGTAGCTGAGTCAGCCATACCCCCAATTCGTCGGCGGTTCGCTCGGAATCGGTGGAGGCGCGCCACTCCCCGCGCAGGACATCGCCGTCATAGACGGCAAAGACGATATTGGTGTTGCCCGAATCGATGGCCAACAGCATGACTGAACTCCGTCAGCTTCCTGGAAAGAAAACATCACCGGCGAAAATTCGCCGTATTCCGGCCGCGCCCTGATCGAGCAGCATGGCCCCGTCTTCATCAAGACCGGCGAACTGGCCGGTCAGCGTCTCGGTTTCGAGGCGGACCAGGGCTGCCTCTCCCAATCCCCTCGCCCGCTCCAGCCAGGCGGCACGGATGGGCGCGAACCCGTCACGGCGCCAGCACTCCAGCCACGGTCCCAATTGGCGGCACAACGCCACCAGAACCTGTCCCACCTCGCCGCCGAACCCCAGTTCGGCCAGGGCGCCGGCGGCATACAGGCTTTCTCCCGGCGGCGGCGCCCGCTCGACGTCGATGCCGATTCCCAGAACCAGCCAGCCGTCGTCGGCGCTTTCCAGCAGCATGCCGGCCACCTTGCGATGTTCGGCCAGCACGTCGTTGGGCCACTTGCAGCGCACATCGGCACCGGGGACCAATTCTTCAAGGGCGGAAGCGATGGCGATGGCGGCGACAAAGCCCAATTGCGCCGCCTGGGCCAACGGCCGGTCCAGGCGAATCAGGAAGGACGCGTGCAGATTGCCCTCTGGACTTTCCCAGACCCGTCCGCGCCGCCCCCGTCCATGGGTCTGGCGCCGAGCCGTCACCACCAAAAGATCGGCGGCGGTGCCGTCCGCGACCCGCCGCCTCGCTTCGTCATTGGTGCTGCCGACGCTGTCCAGCCCCACATGGGTGAACGGCGCCGGCAGGAGAAGGGCTCCCGTCAACCGGCGACCGGAAACAACACCGCGGCTGCCGCCTTGGCACTGGTCACCAGCGGCCCCGGAACCAGGGTGAAGGCCAGCACCACCACGGTGCTCACCGCCATGACCAGCACCATGGAGGTGCCGACCGGCTTGTCGAAGGCTTCCACCGCATCATCGAAATACATGATCTTGATGATACGCAGATAGTAGTAGGCGCTCACCACCGAGGACAGCACGCCCAGGATGGCCAGGGTGTAAAGGCCCGACTCGATGGCCGCCATGAACACGTAGAACTTGCCCCAGAACCCGGCCAGGGGCGGCACGCCCGCCATGGAGAACATCAGCACCGCCATGACGAAGGCCATCATGGGGTTGGTCTTGGACAGACCGGCCAGATCCTCGATGCCCTCGACCATGCGGCCCTTCTGGCGCATGGACAGGATCACCGCGAAGGTGCCCACGTTCATGAACAGATAGATGGCCAGATAGATCAGCACGCCCTGGATGCCCAGGGTCGAGCCCGAAGCGATGCCCACCAGGACGAAGCCCACATGGCCGATGGAGGAATACGCCATCAATCGCTTGATGTTGGTCTGGACCACGGCGGCGAAGGCGCCCACGAACATGGAACCGATGGCGATGAAGGTCACCACCTGGCGCCATTGCTCCACCAGGTCGGCGAACGGGCCGAACATGACGCGGGTCAGCAGGCAGAGCGCGGCGATCTTGGGGGCCACGGCGAAGAACGAGGTCACCGGCGTGGGCGCGCCCTCGTAGACATCAGGCGCCCACATATGGAACGGCACCGCCGAAACCTTGAACGACAGACCGGCCAGCACGAAGACCAAACCGGCGATGACGCCCATATTGGGCTTCACGTGATGCTCGGGGCCGCCGGCGAACAGATTGGCCAGGCCCTCGAACGAGGTGGTGCCGGCAAAGCCGTACAACAGCGAGACGCCGTAGAGCAACATGCCCGAGGCCAGGGAGCCCAGGATGAAGTACTTGATGCCCGATTCGGTGGCCTTGAGATTGTCGCGGTTATAGGCCGCCAGCACATAGAGCGACAGGCTCTGCAGTTCGAGCCCCAGATACAAGGCGATGAAGTCGTTGGCCGACACCATCATCATCATGCCCAGCGTGGCGAACAGCACCAGGATCGGATACTCGAAGCGGCCGATCTTCTCGCGCTCCAGATAGGGCAGCGACATGGCGATGGAGATGGCCGAGGCCACCAGGATCAGGCCCTTGGCGAAACCGGCGAAACGGTCGGCCACGAACAGGCCGTTGAAGGCCAGATGCCGGTCGGCGCCCAGCGAGGACACCAGCACCATGGCCGCACCCAGCGCCAGGATCACCAGCACCGACACCGCCTTGGTGCTGTCTTCCTTGCGGAAGACGCCCAACATCAGCAGAGCCAGCCCGGCAAGGGCGATAAAGATCTCCGGGAGCACCGGGACGAGGTCGAGAGTCTTGATCACGTCTTGTGTCCCCCTTAGCGGGCCGCCAGCGACAGGCCGTCATGGGCGGCCCGGGCAAGCTCGTAATTGTCGATCAACTTCGCCACCGACGCATGCATCGGCTCGATGAAGGTGGCGGGATATACACCCATCCAGATCACGATCAGGATGAGGGGCACGAACACCGCAACCTCTCGCATGTCGAGATCGAGGATGGTCTTCAGATCCTCACGGGTCAGGCGTCCGAACACCACCCGGCGATAGAGGTACAGCATGTAGGCGGCACCCAGGACCAGGCCCGTGGCGGCGAAGAAGGCCACCCAGGTATTGACCTGGAACACGCCCATCAGCACCAGGAACTCGCCGACGAAGCCAGACGTGCCGGGCAGCCCCACCGAGGCCATGGTGAAGATCATGAACACCACCGCGTAAAGCGGCATGCGGGTGGCAAGGCCGCCGTAGCGGGCGATCTCGCGGGTGTGCATGCGGTCGTAGATCACACCGACGCACCGGAACAGGGCGCCCGAGACCACGCCGTGGGACAGCATCTGGAAGATGGCGCCCTCCACACCCTGGGTCGTCATGGAGAAGATGCCGATGGTGACGTAGCCCATATGGGCCACCGAGGAATAGGCGATCAGCTTCTTCATGTCCTCTTGGACCAGGGCCACCAGCGAGGTGTAGATCACCGCCACGATGGACAAGGTATAGATCAGGGGCGTGAAGTAGACCGACGCATCCGGCAGCATGGGCACCGAGAAGCGGATGAAGCCGTAAGCTCCCATCTTCAGCAGCACGCCGGCCAGGATCACCGAACCGCCGGTGGGGGCTTCCACGTGGGCGTCGGGCAACCAGGTGTGGACCGGCCACATGGGCACCTTCACCGCGAAGGAGGCGAAGAAGGCCAGCCACAGCCACAACTGCATCTTGAAGGGGAAGGAATGGGCCATCAGCGACGGGATGTCGGTGGTGTGCGCCTCGAAATACATGGCCAGCATGGCCAGCAGCATCAGCACCGAGCCCAGCAGGGTGTACAGGAAGAACTTGAAGGCCGCGTATACCCGGCGCTGACCGCCCCAGACGCCGATGATGATGAACATCGGGATCAGGACGGCTTCGAAGAAGATGTAGAACAGCACCAGATCCAGCGCGCAGAACATGCCGATCATCATGGTCTCGAGGATCATGAAGGCGACCATGTATTCCTTGACCCGCTTGGTCACGCTGCCAAAGGCGGCGAGGATGCAGATGGGGGTCAGGAAGGTGGACAGCAGCACGAACCACACCGAGATGCCGTCAACGCCCATGGAATAGGCGATGGTGGTTCCCGGAAACCACAGCGCCGTTTCCTTGAACTGGAAATCGGGCGAGGCGCCGTTGAACTTGAAGGCGATGAACAAGGAGACCACGAAGGTCGCCAGCGAGGTCAGCAGCGCCACGTTGCGGGCGTTGCGGTCCACCACTGCGGTCTCTCCGCGGATGGTGAGGATGAACAGCGCTCCCGCCAGGGGCAGGAACGTGGTCAGCGAGAGAAGGGGCCAGTCGTTCATGGGGCGTCTTCCTCGTCCTCAGCGCGCGTTGAAAATGTACCAGGTGACGAACGCCGCCACGCCGATCAGCATGGCGTAGGCGTAGTGGTAGAGGTAGCCGCTCTGCAAGCGAGCCACCCTCTGAGCCACCGAGCGGGTCGCGGCCGCCACGCCATCGGGTCCGACACCGTCGATCAGCGCCCCGTCACCACCCTGCCACAGAGCGCGGCCGAGCTTGAAGGCGGGCTTCACGAAAACCATGTCGTAGAGTTCGTCGAAGTACCACTTGTTCAGCAGGAACTGGTAGACGCCCTGGAAAGCGCCAGCCAGTGCCCCCGGAAGACCCGGAGCGAACGAGTAGAACAGGTAGGCCAGGGCAATGCCCGACGCGGCCACCACCGTCGGCAGCAGCGCCACCCAGGAGGGCACATGGTGTGCGTTCTCCAAGGAGGGATGCGCTTCGGTGACCAGGATCGCATGGCCCCAGAAATCATGGTTGGCATGGCCGACAAAGGC
>JACQAD010000341.1 GCA_016195125.1 Magnetospirillum sp. | reverse complement strand
ACCTCGGGCGAGGCCATGAGCCTGGTGGCGGTGGGCGGCTATGGCCGTGGCGAGCTGTCGCCCCATTCCGATATCGACCTGCTGTTCCTGCTGCCGTACAAGCGGATGCCCTATCACGAGCAGGTGGTGGAATACATCCTCTACATGCTGTGGGACATGGGCCTGAAGGTGGGGCATTCCACCCGCTCGGCCGAGGATTGCATCAGGAACGCCAAGGCCGATCTGACCATCCGCACGGCGCTGCTGGAAATGCGCTGGCTGTGGGGCGATCAGGTTCTGTTCGACGAGCTGTGGACCCGCTACCGCAACGAGATCATGGCCAATACGGCCGAATCCTTCGTGGAATCAAAGCTGGCCGAGCGCGATTCGCGCCATTCCAGCATGGGCGATTCCCGCTATGTGCTGGAACCCAACGTCAAGGAGGGCAAGGGCGGCCTGCGTGACCTCCATACCCTCTACTGGATCGCCAAGTACATGTACCGGGTGGGCGACATGGCCGAATTGGTGGACATGGGGGTGCTCTCGCGTCCGGCGGCGCGGCGCTTCGCCAAGGCCCAGGCCTTTCTGTGGACGGTGCGGTGCCATCTGCACTACCTGACCGACCGGCCCGAGGACCGCCTGACCTTCGACGTGCAGCCCGAGATCGCCGTGCGCATGCATTACGCCGACCGCGCCTGCTCCAGGGGCGTCGAGCGCTTCATGAAGCATTATTTCCTGATCGCCAAGGATGTGGGCGACCTGACGCGGCTGTTCTGCGCCCTGGCCGAGGAAACCTTCAAGAGCAAGCCCCGCCGCCTGCAGCAACTGGGCCGCCTGTTCTCGCGCAAGACCAACGTGGCCGGCTTTCAATTGGAGGGCGGGCGTCTCGATGTCGTCGCGCCGGATCAGTTCGAGACCGATCCGGTGGGCATGATCCGGCTGTTCCATACGGCCCTGGATCAGGGGGTGGACATCCATCCCCACGCGCTCGATATGGTCCATCGCAATCTCAAGCGCATCGACAGCTCCATGCGCAACGATGCCGGCGCCAACCGGCTGTTCGTCGAGATGCTGACCTCTCGCAAGAATCCCGAGGTGGCGCTCCGGCACATGAACGAATCCGGCGTATTGGGCCGCTTCATCCCCGATTTCGGGCGGGTGGTGGCGCAGATGCAGTACGACATGTACCACGTCTATACCGTCGACGAGCACACGGTGCGGGCCCTGGGCATTCTGCATGCCATCGAGCGCGGCGACCTCAAGGAGGATGCGCCGACCTCGTCCGAGGTGATTCATCAGGTCGCGTCGCGCCGAGCCCTGTTCGTGGCTACCTTCTGCCACGACATCGCCAAGGGAAGGGGCGGCGACCATTCGGTCCTGGGCGCCGAGGTGGTGATGCGGCTGGGTCCGCGACTGGGCCTCACCGACGAGGAAACCGAATCCGCCGCCTGGCTGGTGCGCGAGCACCTGTCCATGAGCCGTATCGCCTTCAAGCGCGACATCGACGATTCCAAGACCATCTCGGATTTCGTCGCCCTGGTGCAATCGCCCGAGCGACTGCGCCTGATGCTGTGCCTGACCGTGGCCGATATCCGCGCCGTGGGGCCGACGGTGTGGAACGCCTGGAAGGCCGGGCTGCTGCGTGAACTCTATAACCGGGCCCTGGAGGTGATGACCGGCGGTCTGGCCGGCACGGCGCGTGCCGCCAGGGTCAAGGCTGCCCAGGACGCGCTGCGCTCCGAGCTGTTCAAGCATTCCTGGCCGCCCGAGGAGATCGAGGCCCATATCGCCCGGGGCTATTCCACTTATTGGACCACCTTCGACACCAACACCCATCTGCGGCACGCCCGTCTGGTCCGCGAGGCCGAGGCGGTGCGGGCGCCGCTGACCGTCGAGCCCCGGGTGGACAGCCACCGCGCCGTCACCGAGATCATCGTCTATACCGGCGACCATCCCGGCCTGTTCTCGCAGATTGCCGGCGCCATGGCGGTATCGGGAGCCAATATCGTCGATGCCAAGATCATCACCCTGGCCAACGGCATGGCCCTGGACACCTTCTGCATTCAGGATTCCGACGGTGGCGCCTTCGACAGCCCCGGCAAGCTGGCCAAGCTGGCCACCTGCGTCGAGCAGGTTCTGTCCGGCCGCATGCGCCTGAACAAGGAGCTGGCGGCGCGCAAGGGCAAGCTGCCGTCGCGCGCCCATGTCTTCAAGGTGCCGCCCCGGGTGCTGGTGGACAACAAGCCGTCGCGCTCGCACACGGTGCTGGAAGTCAACGGCCGCGACCGTCCCGGCCTGCTCTACGACATCACCAATGCCATGACCAATGTGGGCTTGCAGATTTCATCGGCCCATATCTCCACCTATGGCGAGCGGGTGGTGGACGTGTTCTACGTCAAGGATGTGTTCGGCCATAAGATCGAGCACGGCCGCAAGTTGGATCAGATCCGCTCCACCTTGCTGAAGGCCCTGGACGAACCCGTGGTCAAGCCGATTCCCGGTGCCACCAAGGCGGCGGAATAGAGCTCCCCCCTCCACCCCTGCGGGGGAGGGGGGCATCGCTCATCCCACCAGGCCCTTTTCCATCATCGCCACCATGCGCCGGGCGAAGGCCACCGGATCGGCAGGGGGCTCGCCCTCGACGATGCGAGCCTGATCGAGGAGCAGCGACGCGGCATCTTCGATGCCGGCATCGGTGCCGCCGGCCTTGACCCGGACGGCGAGGCCCTTGATCAGGGCATGGCGCGGATTGATCTCCAGGATACGGGGACGCTCGCCCGGCGACTGGTTGTGGGCGCGCAGCATCTTTTCCAGATGCATGCTCATCTCGCCCTCGGCGGCCACCAGGCAGACGGCGGATTCGGTCAGGCGCTCCGAGGCCCGCACGTCCTTGATCCGCTCGCCCAGGGCCAGCTTGAGCGCCTCGATCAGAGTGGTCAGCTCGTCGGCGGGGGCTTCGTCTTCCTTTTTGTCGGCGTCGCCCTCGGCGGCCTTGATCTTGCCGAGATCGGCGCCGGCGGCGGCGACCGAGCGGAAATCCTTTTCCGCGTATTTATTGACCGCCGAGACCCAGAACTCGTCGATGGGATCGGTGAGCAGCAGCACTTCCACACCCTTGGCGGCGAAGCCTTCCAGCTGCGGGCTCTTCTTTAACTGGGCCAGATCGTCGCCGGTGATGGTGTAGATGGCCTCCTGGCCCTCCTTCATGCGCGCCACGTAATCGGCCAGGGTGGTCAGGCCGTCGGAATGGGTGGAGCGGAAGCGGCACAGCTCCAGGATCTCGGTCTTGCGCTCGAAATCCTCATAGATGCCTTCCTTGAGCACCGGACCAAAGGATTCCCAGAATTCCTCGAACTTGCCCTCGGGATCTTCGGACTTCTTCTTGATCTCGGCCAGGATGCGCTTGACCAGGCCGGTACGGATCTTGGCGAGGACCGGATTGTGCTGCAGCATCTCGCGGCTGACGTTCAGCGGCAGATCCTGGCTGTCGACCACGCCCCTGACGAAGCGCAGGTAAGGCGGCAGCAGCCCCTCGCAATCATCGGTGATGAACACCCGCTTGACGTACAGCTTCACATGCTGCTTGCGGTCGGGGCTGAAGATGTCGAAGGGCTTGGACGAGGGAATGAACAGCAGGCCGGTATATTCGATGGCGCCCTCGGCCTTGTAATGCAGCGTGCTCCACGGCTCGTCGAAGGCGTGGGCGACGTGGTGGTAGAATTCCTTGTATTGCTCGGGGGTGATCTCGGACTTGGAGCGGGTCCACAGGGCGTTGGCCGAGTTGATGGTCTCCTCGGTCTCGGATTCCTTCAGGGTCACCGGAATGGCGATGTGGTCCGAGTAGCGCTTGACGATGGATTTGAGGCGGAAGGCATCGAGGAATTCCGTTTCACCCTCGCGCAGCTTCAAGATGAGGGTGGCGCCGCGCGGCGCGTCCTCGGCCGGGGCGATGGTGAACTCGCCCTTGCCGTCGGAGGTCCAGCGCCAGCCCTTGGCCTCGCCGGCCTTGCGGCTGATGACGGTGACTTCTCCGGCCACCATGAAGGCGGAATAGAAGCCGACACCGAACTGGCCGATCAGGCTGACGTCCTTCTTGGCATCGCCGGTCAGGCGCGACAGGAATTCCGAGGTGCCCGACTTGGCGATGGTGCCCAGATTGGCGATCAGCTCGTCATGGCTCATGCCCAGGCCGTTATCGGCGATGGTGAGCGTGCCGGCCTCGGCATCGGGGATCAGGCGGATGCGGAATTCGGTTCCGCCCTCCAGCAGATCGGGCTCGGTGACGGCGGCGTAGCGCAGCCGGTCACAGGAATCCGAGGCGTTGGAGATCAATTCGCGCAGGAAGATCTCCTTGTTGGAGTAGAGCGAGTGAACGACGATGTCGAGCAGCTTGCCGACTTCTGCCTGGAATTGACGCTTCTCTTCGGCCATGGCGGTTCTGTGTCCCGGTGTTGAAGGTTGCATGAAATGGCGCTCTGATATGAGGGGAGTGGCGCCAGCTTGCAAGTGCGCCGATTCTCCGAGACAATGAAGGTTCGTTTCCGGGCGTTGCCAAGGCGTTGGCAAATGGCTATGTATGGCGCCCCGAGACTCAAAGACCCGCTTTTGTTTAAGCGGGACATAAAAGAACCGAGTCGCCCGGCCGCCCGCTACCCAAGCGGCCGGCGAACCGAGAGAATGGAGACGTTGATGCAGATTCCCCTCCAGATCACCTTTCACGGTGTGGACCACTCCGACGCGGTCGAAACCCGCATCCGCGAAAAGGTGGCCAAACTGGAGCATCTCTTTGATCGCATCACCAGCTGCCGCATCGTGATCGAGCAGCACCACCGCAATACCTCGAACCTGCACCACAAGGGCGAGCCGTTCCACATCCGCCTCGACCTCACGGTCCCCGGCGCGGAACTGGTGGTGAAGCGCGATCCCAAGGACAGCCATGTCAATGAGGATATCTATGTGGCGCTGCGCGAGACCTTCGCCAGCATGGAGCGCCAGTTGAAGGAATATGTCGCGCGTCAGCGTGGCGACGTGAAGGCGCGGGCCCAGGCCTAACCCTTTCCGACCTACCGGCATGGGTGGGGCATACCCACCCATGCATCAATATTTCCGATCATACCCACCGCGCAGTTGAAGTTTCCGCGCGGTTGCGATACAACGCTGCCATATATTGCAGCGCAGCATTTTGCCGCGCCCGCCTTTCGGCCGCGCCATGAACATCGACCTCGCCCGTACTTTCCTGGAAATCGTCGACACCGGTAACTTCAACAAGGCTGCCGAGCGTCTGTCCGTGACCCAATCCACCGTTTCCATGCGCATCAAGGCGCTGGAGGACGAATTGGGCCGGCCGTTGTTCGTGCGCTCCAAGTCGGGCACCCAGCTTACCGCCGCCGGCATGCAGTTCCGCCGCTATGCCACCACCATGGTCCGGGTGTGGGAACAGGCCCGCCAAGAACTGGCCCTGCCCGCCGGCTTCCGCACCGTTCTTAACGTCGGCGGCCAGTTCTCGCTGTGGGACCGGCTGCTGGTGCAGTGGATTCCATGGATGCGCACCGCCATGCCCGATGTTGCCTTGCGGGCCGAAGTCGGCCTGTCCGACGGCATCATGCGCCAGTTGATCGAGGGCTTGCTTGATCTCGGCGTCATGTATTCGCCGCTGTCGCGCCCCGGCCTGCATATCGAGAAGCTGCTGGAGGAACGTCTGGTCCTGGTCTCCACCCGGCGGCGCTCGGTGGAGGAATGGGACGAGGATTACGTCCTGGTGGATTGGGGGCCGGAATTCCGCGCCGCCCACAGTCAGGCCTATCCCGATCTGAAGACTCCGGCGGTTTCGGTGGGCCTGGGGGCGCTGGGTCTGCAGCATATCCTGGCCTATGGCGGCACCGGCTATTTCCCCATGCGGGTGGTTCGGTCCTACCTGGCCTCGGGCCGTCTGTCCCTGGTCACCGCCGCCCCGGAATTTCGCCGCCCCGCCTATCTGGTCTATGCCGAGGACGAGACGCGGGAGGATTGGTTCGCCACCGCCCTGGACGGGCTGCGCTATGTCGCCTCGCTGGAAAACGAGGAATAAGCGCTCGTCGGGCGGCATTTTATCTTTTTGCCCAAGATTAATTTAGGATAATTTCAATCTGGACGGGGTCGGAGGGATCTTCGATCTGTCGGTTCAGATCCGTGATCGATTCTGCATAGGGGGTAAAATGACCAATCGGATTATCGCAGCTCTGCTGGCCCTGGGCCTCATCTTCGCCAGTGCGTCCGTCATGGCGGCCGGTGCCATCGCCGTCGACGACGAGCAGGGCTCCAAGGCCAGCGACGTGGGTTATGGCATCGGCTCGGGCGATACCCGCGACGCCGCCGGCCGTTCGGCCATGGCCGAGTGCAAGAAGGCCGGCAATTCGTCGTGCAAGGTGGCGGTGCGCTACGACACCTGCGGCGCCTATGCCGCCTCGAAGGATTACTCCGGCATCGGCTGGGGTGACAGCGAGGGTCAGGCCAAGGCCAACGCCCTGGAGGCCTGCGGCGCCGGCTGCCGTGTCGTGGTCTCCGACTGTCAGTAGATCAGGCCCTCGCCACCCTCCGTCCGCCGGACACGATGAGGGCGTGGTGACCTGAAACGGTAAAAGGCCGTCCCGTCGGGGCGGCCTTTTTTATTCGAGCCCGTTCGATTTGAGTCGGGTCTGGTCGGGTCGGCCCGGCTCAGTGTTCGTGTTCGTGATCGGTCAGTTCGGCCTCATCATGGCGGTGCTCGTGCGGCTTCCAGGTATGCTTGGGCTGATCGTGGTCGTGATCGTGCGCGTCGCTCTCCTGGTGGCCATGGGGATGGCTGTGCTGGTGCAGATGCTCGTGCCCATGGGTGTGGGCATGGGCATGGCTGTGCGGCTCGCCGCCATGGGAATGGGAATGGGCGTGGACATGGGTGTGCTCGTGTGCGTGCTGATGCTTGTGCTCGTGCCCACTGGCGTGGTCGTGGTGGTGGCCGCCGTGCATCTCAGTCTCCCAGGCCGAATGATCCGGTTTCAGCTTACTCCTTTGCCCACCGGGGCGGGAAGAAGGCTGTTGGAGATGTGCGGTATAAATAATAAAAACACATAAAATTTTATCTAAAAGCATTTTAATGTATTCGCCAATGTAAAGTGGTCTGACCATACGTCATATAGGTAATCGCCCAATTATCTATATTGATAAGTTAAAGGAAAGCGCACAATGTAAATCAGATGTAAACGTATATGCCTTGAGAGGCGTCGCCATGAGCGCAAAAGGATTGTCGAAAGCAAGGGGGTCAACCCCTCATACCTGGCGCCATACCTCCGACCCTGGCATCGAAGCGATCCGCTCTGCCCTGGAAGGGCCGGTCATCGAAGTGTTCCGTCACGAGATTGCCGAGCTCAAGGGATTGCCGCGCAGTGCCGCCTACGACAAGGTGATGAACGACCCCAAGATGCTCGACGAATGCTTCGCCCTGTTCCGGACCCGTCCCGAGCTGTTCAATGACGTGGTCATCGACGGGGATAAGCGGCCGGTGACCGCCGATCATGACGTGCTGGCCTGTGGCCGCACCCTGGCCGAGGCCATGGCCCTGGTGGTGCGGGCCGCGGCGCGGCGCTATTTCCGAACCAAGCTGGATTTCCGCAGCCGTTTTCAGGTGCCGCAGGCCAAGCCGTCATTGCTGAAGCGGGTCGGTATCGCACTCGGTCTGGCCCATGCGCCGCCGACCCCCAAAACTCCGCCCAAGACCCATTCCCGCTCCGAGGCGCTGTATCAGGCCATTCGGGATTATCTGTGCTTTGACTGGCAGGTGCGGCTGATCCCCCATTACGCCCCCATGAGCCCCGCCATGGTCACCGATCTGGGCTCGCGCCTGCTCGACATTCGCGAGGCGGCGGAATTGCAGGCCCTGGCGGCGCCGGGCAATATTCCCCGCGACGGCAAGGTGCCGCTGCTGCTCGATGACGCCAAGCGGCTGCTGGTGCCCGGACGCGACAGCATCGACGCCGAAATCCTGTGGCGGGTGGTCCAGCAGATGGATCTGGCCCGGCTGTTTCCTAAATCCGAGACGACCCAGGTGCGGCGCTCGGTGGCTCAGGTCTCGGCCACCCATGTGGATGTGATTCGGGCGTTGTTGCCGGCCCTGGGCGGCGATATCCGCCGCTTCACCGCCTTCCTGATGATCGCCTACACCACCTTGGGCGAGCAGCGTTTCAAGCAGAATTTCTGTCAGACCGGTCAGGTGCACAGCGCGCGAAAGCTGGCCGAACGCCTGACCGGCGGCGAGGTGCCGCCGCCCTGTCTCGACGACATGAAGCGGGTCTATCAGGCCTTGCTGTCCACCGCCTATGTGGGGGGGGTCGAGGCCGCCCCCAGCCTGCTCGACACCCAGCCCAATCTGCGCAAGGCCCTGGATTCCCTGGATGCGGTCAAGCCCCGGCCGGTGTCGATCTCAGGATAGGCGGCCGCTTTCCAGGCAGATCTTGCGGGTGGCCAGGCGATCGGCCACCTCGCGGTCATGGGACACGATGACCATGGCCTGGGGCAGACTGGACAGAATCTCCAGCAGGCGCGTTCTGGTGGCCTCGTCGAGGGCGTTGGTGGGTTCGTCCAGCAACAGCGCCTCCGGCTCCATGGCCAGCACCGCCGCCAGGGAGACCAGCCGCCGCTGGCCGCCCGACAGCTTGTGGGTGACGCGGTTCTCCAGCCCATCGAGCCCCAGCGCCCCCAGGGTTTCATGGACGATGCGCCGCGCCTCGGCCTTGCCGGCGCCGTTGGGGCCTTCCAGGGCGACCCGTTCTCCGGCTTCCAGGCAGAAATCCACCCCCGCCAGGACCGGCCGCGCCGCTTCATAGGCGTAGGAGACCCGCTCCAGGCGGATCAGCTCGCTCATACCGCCACCAGCAGCAGCAATCCCGCCGCCGAAGCGGCGCCGAAGCCCAGGTCCAGCGCCCCCGGCCCGGCTTCGCCGTCATCCTCCAGGGAGGGGAAGCGCCCGGTGAAGCCTCGACAGCGCATGGCGGCGTCGATGCGCTCGGCCCGCTCCAGCGAACGCACCATCAGCATGCCGAACAGATAGCCGATGGAGCGCCAGCAATGCAGGCCGGTGGCGGGGCGGAAGGCCCTGGCCCGCATGGCCAGGCGCAGGCGGCGGTATTCACGCTCCAGCACCTCGATATAGCGGATGGTGAACAAGAACAGGTGGACGAAGCGCTCGGGCGCCCCCAGCCGCGCTAGGGAACGGCCCAGCGTCACCACCTCCATGGAGCCCACCAGGGCGAACAGGGCGACCGCCACGGAATTGGCTTTCAGCGTGATGGCCAGGGCCTGATGCAGCCCCTCCGCCGATGCGCTCCGTCCCAGCAGGGTGAAGGCTTCGTGGCCGGGCATGGTGAAGGGCAGCAGCGCCAGCACCACCAGCATGAAGCCTTCCAGGGCCAGCAGCCGCCGGATGGTTCCGATCACCGGCAGCCGCGCCAGCAGCGCCGCGATCACCGCCAATCCCAGGCCCAGCCCCAG
>JACQAD010000351.1 GCA_016195125.1 Magnetospirillum sp. | reverse complement strand
GGGCGCGGCGACGTCCCGGAGACGCCGCGCTCGGCCCGCGATCTCGAGGCCGTTTACGACATTCCGGTCCAGGTCTCGGCGGTGCTGGGCAAGGCCACCATGCAGGTCAATCAGTTGCTGAAACTGGGTCGTGGCGCCGTGGTCGAACTGGACCGCAAGGTCGGCGAGGCCATCGACATCTACGTCAACAACCGGCTGGTGGCCCGTGGCGAAGTGGTGGTGGTGGAAGACCGCCTCGGCGTCACCATGACGGAAATCATCAAGACCGACCGCGCTTAAGGCGTGCCGAGGGCTAGCGGGAGAGGGATGACATGCGACTTCTGATCATCGGCACGCTTGACGGGCAGATCGGCGCCGCCAGCCAGATTGCCATGGCGCGGGGAGCCAAGGTCCGTCAGGCCGAGGATGTTCCGGCCGGCCTGGACGTGCTGCGCAATCAGGGCGCCGATCTGGTGATGATCGACGTCAAGCGCGATATCAAGGGCCTGATCGACTCGCTGGAAGCCGAGCGCATCGTTGTGCCGGTGGTGGCCTGCGGTATCGCCTCGGATGCCTCGGCGGCGGTGCGCGCCATCAAGGCCGGCGCCAAGGAATACATCCCGCTGCCGCCCGACGCCGAACTGATCGCCGCGGTCATCGCCGCCGTCACCTCCGAGCGCCACAACATCGTCTTCAAGGATCCGCGCATGGCGCAGACCCTGAAGCTGGCCGAACAGGTAGCCAATTCCGACGCCTCCATCATGATCACCGGCGAATCCGGCACCGGCAAGGAACTGATCGCCCGGTTCATGCACAACAAATCCAAGCGCTCGGACAAGCGCTTCGTCGCCGTCAATTGCGCCGCCATCCCCGAGAATCTGCTGGAATCCGAGCTGTTCGGCCACGAGAAGGGCGCCTTCACCGGCGCCGTGGCCCGGCGCCTGGGCAAGTTCGAGGAGGCCAATGGCGGCACCCTTCTCCTGGACGAAATCTCGGAAATGGACGTGCGCCTGCAATCCAAGCTGCTGCGCGTGCTCCAGGAAAAGGAGATCGACCGGGTCGGCGGCAACCAGCCGGTCAAGGTCGACGTCCGCATCCTGGCTACCTCCAACCGCAATATGGAAGACGAGATCAGGAAGGGTACCTTCCGCGAGGATCTCTATTACCGTCTGAACGTGGTCACCCTGGCCCTGCCGGCTCTGCGCGAACGGCCGCTGGACATCTCGATCCTGGCCGACCATTTCGTCAAGCGCTACACCGAGGCCAACGGCCTGCCGTCGCGGCCGTTGTCGGCCGAGGTCCGCCAGATGCTGACGCGGCATGCCTGGCGCGGCAATGTCCGCGAGCTGGAAAACACCATGCACCGCGCCGTGCTGCTGGCCTCGGGGTCCGAGATCGGCCCGGAAGCCATCATCTTGTCGGGCGCGCAGGTGGGCACCAATGCCGATCCCATCATCGCCCAGGCGGCCAATGCCGCCGCCTCGGTGATGGGGGCCAGGGGAGCCAATCTGGTGGGTAAGACCGTGGCCGAGGTCGAGCGCGACCTGATCATCGACACCCTCAGCCACTGCCTGGGCAACCGCACCCATGCCGCCAACATTCTGGGCATTTCCATCCGCACCCTCAGGAATAAGCTGAAGCAGTATTCCGACGAAGGCATCGACGTGCCGCCGCCCGCCGGCGGCGAGGTCGAGCGGGCCATGATCTGATCATGAACCATGGCTGACGGACAAGCGAACGACGGACTGAATCTCTTCAAGGCGGGCCTTGACCGCTTCGGCCTGGCCGCGCGCCGGGGCGATGTGGGCTTGGCCTTCGGCGTCATCGTCATCGTGATGGTGCTGATCCTGCCGCTGCCGCCGTGGATGCTCGATATTGGTCTGGCGCTGTCGCTGACCGTCTCGGTGCTGATCCTGATGGTGGCCATCTTCATCGAGAAGCCGCTGCAATTCAGCTCGTTCCCGACGGTGCTGCTGATCACCACCCTGATCCGTCTGGCGTTGAATCTGGCTTCGACCCGCCTGATCCTGTCCCATGGCCACGAGGGTGTCGAGGGCGCCGGCCGGGTGATCGCCGCCTTTGCCAGCTTCATCATGAGCGGCAGCTTCGTCATCGGCATCATCGTCTTCGCCATTCTGGTCATCGTCAATTTCGTGGTGATCACCAAGGGTTCGACCCGTATCGCCGAAGTGGCGGCGCGCTTCACCCTGGATGCCATGCCCGGCAAGCAGATGGCCATCGACGCCGATCTGTCGGCGGGCCTGTGCGACGAGCCCACCGCTCGCAAGCGCCGCTCCGAGCTGGAGCAGGAATCGGCCTTCTTCGGCGCCATGGACGGCGCGTCGAAATTCGTGCGCGGCGATGCCGTCGCCGGTCTGATGATCACCGCCATCAACGTCATCGGCGGCATGATCATCGGCATGGCCCAGCAGGGGCTGACCTTCAGCCAGGCCGCGGATTTCTATACCAAGCTGACCGTCGGTGACGGTCTGGTCACCCAGGTTCCGGCGCTGATCATCTCGGTGTCGGCGGGTATGCTGGTGACCAAGGCCGGCGTCCAGGAAGCCGTGGACAAGGCCCTGTTCGCCCAGCTGGCCGGCTATCCCCGCGCCGTGGGCATGGCTGCCGCCCTGATGAGCATGATGGCGCTGGTGCCCAACATGCCGTTCCTGCCCTTTGCCATGCTGGGTGTCGGCATGGGCGTCGCCGCCTATCTGCTGGACAAGGAGCAGCGCGCCAAGATCGAGCGCGAGCAGCAGGCCGAGGCTACCGAGGCCATGCAGCAGGCGCCGGTGCCGGAAGAGCCCATCTCGACCGCGCTCAAGATCGACCATGTGCGCCTGGAGCTGGGCTATGGATTGCTGCAGCTGATCAACACCCCCAAGGGGCAGCGTCTGACCGACCAGATCAAGAGCCTGCGCCGTGCCATCGCCGCCGAGATGGGCTTCGTCATGCCCAGCGTGCGCATCCAGGACAACATGCAGCTGCCGGCCAATACCTACGTCATCCACGTCAAGGAAGTGGAGGCGGGCAGGGGTGACCTGCGCCCGGCGCAATTGCTGATCATGGACCCCAGGGGCGAGGACATCACCCTGCCGGGTGAGAAGACCCGCGAGCCCACCTTCGGCCTGCCGGCCATGTGGATCGATCCCACCAACCGGGAAGAGGCGCTGTTCCGCGGCTATACCGTGGTCGACCCGCCCACGGTGATCACCACCCATCTGACCGAGGTGGTCAAGGACAACATGTCCGAGCTGTTGTCCCATGCCGAGACCCAGAAGCTGCTGGACGAACTGGACAAGGAGCAGCAGAAGCTGGTGGGCGAACTGGTCCCCAGCCAGATGACCATCGGCGGCCTGCAGCGGGTGCTGCAGAATCTGCTGGGCGAGCGCATTTCCATCCGCGACCTGCCCACCATTCTGGAAGGCATCGCCGAGGCTTGCGGCCATACCCGCAACGTCACCATGATCACCGAGCATGTGCGCGCCCGCCTGGCGCGCCAGATTTCGGACAACAATACCGGGCCGCAGGGCTTCATTCCGCTGATCACCCTGTCGCCGGAATGGGAGCAGGCTTTTGCCGAATCCCTGGTGGGGCCGGGCGAGGAAAAGCAGATTTCCATGGCGCCGTCACAGCTTCAGGATTTCATCTCCCGCGTGCGCCAGACCTTCGAGCGCTTCGCCATGCAGGGCGAGACTCCGATCCTGCTGACCAGCCCGACGGTGCGCCCCTATGTGCGCTCCATCATCGAACGTTTCCGGCCCATGACCGTGGTGATGAGCCAGTCCGAAGTCCACCCCAAGGCCCGCATCAAGACATTGGGGCAGATCTGATGAAGGTTAGGGCATGCACCTAAAGTCATTCACAGCGCCGACCATGGCCGAGGCCATGGAGCTGGTCCGCCAGGAATTGGGCGAGGACGCCATCATCGTCTCGACCCAGCGCGCCGCCGGGTCCAAAGGCGTGCGCATCACCGCCGCCCTGGAATCCGCCGATGCCGACCAGGCCATCGCCGAGATCCTGGAAGGGGTCAGCGAGAGCAACAGCGGTACCGCCGAGGCCGTGCGCAAGGCCCTGGCCGATCACGGTGTGCCGGCCCGCCTTGTGGATCGGCTGGTCAACGCGGCGCGCACCGCCGATATCGCCGATCCCACCCTGGCTTGCGCAGCCGCCCTGGAAGCGGGCTTCACCTTCGCCCATCTGCCAGAACACGGGGCGCCGCGCCCCTTCATGCTGGTGGGGCCCAACGGGTCGGGCAAGTCCATCGCCGCCGCCAAGCTGGCCGCCCGTTCGGTCCTCAAGCAGCGTCAGGTCGGCGTCATCACCTGCGACAATATACGCGCCGGGGCGGTGGAGCAGCTGGCCGCCTTCACCTCCATCCTGGAGATCGATCTGGTCCGCGCCCGCGGGCCGGAATCCCTGGCCCGAGTGGTGGAAAGCACGGCCGGGCTGTTCGATCTGATCGTCATTGATTCCCCCGGCCTCAATCCCTTCAAGCAGAGCGACATGGATTATCTCCAGGCCCTGGTCGAAGCCGCCGACGTCGAGCCGGTGCTGGTGCTGGCCGCCGGCGGCGACCCCGAGGAAGCGGCCGAAATCGGCGAGGCCTTCGCCGGAATCGGCGCCACCCGCCTGTTCGCCTCGCGCCTGGACACCACCAGGCGCCTGGGCGCGGTCCTGGCCGCCGCCGAGGCCGGACAATTGGCCTTCTGCGACGTGTCGGCCAGTCCCCATGTGGCCTCCGGCATCTCGCCCATTTCCGCCATCGCGCTGGCCCGGCTGATCATGCCGCAACAGGCCGCCGCCGAAACTAAAGATGAAACCTTCTGGACCGAGGCATCCGCATCATGACCACGATGGAAGTTCCCGCCCTGGCGCCCCGTCCCACCCTTCGCGCCAAGGGACGCAACATCGTCGCCGTGGCGTCCGGCAAGGGCGGCGTCGGCAAGACCTGGTTCTCCATCACCCTGGCCCACGCCCTGGCGCGGGCCAATCAGCGGGTGCTGCTGTTCGACGGCGATCTGGGTCTGGCCAATGTGGACATCCAGTTGGGTCTGATGCCCAAGACCGATCTGGGCAGCGTGGTCGCCGGGCGCATGACCCTCAACCAGGCCCTGACGCGCTATCCCGAGGGTAATTTCGACATCATCGCCGGGCGTTCGGGCTCGGGTACCCTGGCCAATATCCCGCTGTCGCGCCTGCAGATGCTGGGCGACGATCTGGTGGTGCTGGCCGGCAATTACGACCGCGTCGTGGTCGATCTCGGCGCCGGCGTCGAGAAGACCACCCGCAACTTCTCGCAGCAGGCGGGCACCATCATGGTGGTGACCACCGACGAGCCCACCTCGCTGACCGATGCCTATGCCTTCATCAAGGTCACCCATATGGAACGGCCGGGCACCGATATGCGCATCGTGGTCAACATGGCCAATTCGACGCGGGAGGGCGAGCGCATCTACAATACGCTCCTCAAGGCCTGCGAAGGCTTCTTGAAGATTTCGCCGCAACTGGCCGGCGTCATCCGCCGCGATCTGAAGGTGCGCGAAGCCATCCGCAACCAGACGCCGATCATGATGCGCTCGCCCAATGCCGAGGCCGCCGCCGACGTGGAAGCCATCGTCGAGCGCCTGATCCGATCGCGGTGATATGTCGTCCGCCATCCCGCCGGCACCGCCCCCGGTCGCTCCGCTCCCGCAGCTGAGCCCATCGGCGGTGCTGAGCGTGGTGGCCGATGCCGGCAGCGGCGCCGCCCTGGCCAAGCTCCAATTGGGCTCCATCCTGTCCGCCGCCCTGACCACCGCCTCGACCGCCGGCGACGGCAAGGCGGTGATCCAGGTGATGACCGCCGACGGCACCAATCTGTCGCTGCGCCTGCCGCCGGGTCTGCCCATTCCCGACGGCGCCCAATTGGCCATGCAGTTCATCTCGCAGAACGGCCTTCCGGCCTTCAAGCTGCTTTCGGTCAACGGGCGGCCCTTGCCGGGTCTGTCCTTGGGCAACGCCCAGCTGCCCCTGGCGGCCAACACTCCCGACCTTCTGGCAAGCCTGGGAGGCGGGGCGGGGGCCAAGCCCCAGGCCGGGTCGGCCGCCATCCAACCGGGAGCGCCGGCCGTGGTTCAGGCTTCGCCCGGTCTGGTCGCTGGGCCGCCGGGGCTGATGGCCACGGTGATCCGCTCCGCCCCGCCCGGCGCGGTGATGATGGCGCCAAATCCGGGTGCGCCCGGCTTCGATGCCGAGGCCAAATTGCCAACGAGCCTGGCCAATCTGCCCGCCGGGGCGCAATTGAGCGTGCGCATCGCGGCGGTGGCGTTGCCCGCCCAGGGTGGATTGGGGGCAGGCCAGGCCATTCCCACCAGCCTGGCCGGCCCGGCCGCTTCGCCGGGTGTGGCGGCAAGCGCCGCTCCACTTGCCGCCGCGGCCTCGGCGGGTCTTGAGCCGGCCCCCTTGGCCAATGCCGCGAGTCCGCAAGCGGGTCGACCGCGACCTGCGGTTGCCGGGCGTGCCGCGCGACAAGGTGCTGGCGGCCGTGGTACGCCTGCTCGACACCTGCCTTATGAGGGTCGGAAACAGCGAGT
>JACQAD010000350.1 GCA_016195125.1 Magnetospirillum sp. | reverse complement strand
CTGAGGAATTGGTTGTGCAGGGTGATCAAATCTCCTGCCGTACCATCGGAGATCAGCAGATCGTTGCCGGACTTGGCAAAGGTGACGTTGGCCGAGGTCATGCCGGTGCTCAGCTTCAGCGTATTGCTACCGCCCGTCTCGATGATGGAGGTCGAGCCGCTTCCCCGGGTGAAGATGTAGGTGTCATTGCCCGCTCCACCTTCCAGCGTCTCGGTTCCCACCCCGGCGATCAGGACATCGTCCGCAGAGGTGCCGAAAAAGGTCCCATCGCCAATTCCGATGACGGCTGGAGTGGTGGCCAGGATCTGCGCCGGTGTCCAACTCGACCCGTCGGCGAACACGATGGACTGCATGGCTCCCAGGCCCGAAACCGAAAACTCGCCCTTCACCGTCACCACCTTGCCGGTGGTCATGACCAGCAGTTCCAGGTCGTTCCCGGAGCGGCCGAAGACGATGTCGGCGACATGAATGCCCTGCATCACCAGCGTGGCGGAGATATTCCCGTCGTCGATCACGTCGTTCCCGCCGGCACTGGTGTAGATGTAGGTGTCGCCGCCACCCTTGCCGCAGAGATACTTGTCCCCCGTTCCCGCCACGATGGTGTCGGCGCTGTCGCCATAGCCCCAGACCGAACCGCCCGTGGCGGCGCTTTCCTGGTCCAGCAGCATCTGCCGGATTTGTGCGCCGCTCCAGGTCTCGCCGTTGGCAAAGGCGACACTTCCCACTCCCCAATTGAAGTAGCTCTTGAACTGTTCCGAGAGGGTCACCGTTTTGCCGGTGGCGACGATGGTCAGCACGAGGTCGTTGCCCGCGCCGGGGCGCGACAGGGCCACGCCGGTGGATGCGATATCCTGCATGACCAGGGTCGCCAGATTGTCGTGGCTCCTGATCACGTCGTTGCCCCCCTGGGCCGCGTAGACATAGGTATCGGCCCCGCCATTGCCGATCAGGGTATCGTTGCCGGTGCCGCCCCCCAGGGTGTTCGCGATATCATCACCCACCAGGATGTCGTCGCCAGCGGTGCCGAGCAGTTCCTGGGCGACGATCTGATCGTGCGACCAGATCGTCCCATCGGCGAACTGGATACTTTGCACGCCGTAGGCTCGTTTCTCCAGCATCCGGTCGAAGGTGATCCGGTCATCGCCATTTCCCACCGTCACGGTAAGATTGAAGGTGGCGTCGGCGCTAATGCGGATATCGGAGGCGCTAATGCCCTGGGTGAAGGCCAGGACATTGTCGGGACTGTCTGAATAGTCGGCCAGATTGACGTCCACGGCGCCACTACCCTCCGTATAGACGATACGGTCGTCCAACGGCGGCGCGAGGGTGGATTGCGGTGCCGCGATATCGAAGATATGGGCATTCGGGCCGGTGACGATGATCGCGTGGTCCGCTGGGCCGGTCAGGCTCAGATTGCCGTCCGCCCCTATGCTGAAATCGATGCCGTAGACGATGGCGCTGGCCATGGCCGCCACCGATGCGGAAGCGGACGCGGCGATCCGGGCGAGGAAGGGAGCCGAAGGCAGCCGGGCATCCAGGCGGAAGGCGTCGGCGATGCGCAACGCGGTCTCCCACTGACCGGCATTCTGGCCGCTCAACTCTCCCAGCCGGCCGAACAGGCTGGTCAGCGAAGTGCCGAAGTCGAGGGATGGCAGTACGAAGTCGAATGCCGCGCTGTACTGGAACTCGGGGACAACATTGCTCGATTGCAGGACGAGCCGGGCCAGGGCGGCGTCCAGGGTCTCGTTCCAGCCTTCGCGCAGGCTCACCGCCGCGCGCCACCGGGGATCGGCCGGATCGCTGGCGCCCCAGCCGACCGCATAATCAGGATTGGCAAAATCCAGACCGGAATACTTTTCGAGGAAATCGAGCTTGCGGGCGTCGAACAGGCCGCCTCGGCTGTCCGGATTGATGGCTGACGAGCCCGACCATTCCAGCAGCAGGGTTTCCACCGCCGCGCTCAGATTGCCGGTGTCGGACTGCTCCGCCAGCACCAGGGCCTGGACTTCGGCCTGAAGGGTGGCATCCGCCATCATGGCGCTGCGCAGGTCGACCATCCGCCCCGACCCGGTCAATTGCGGCAGGGCGGCCACCGTCCCCGACGGCGTCACCGTCACGTCCGGGCGGGTATAGGTGGCGCTGTTGGCGAACCACGCGTCGGCCATGGTGCGAGCGGTCCCGTCGGCCAGGGTATAGCTGCCCACCTGTCGCAGGGTGTTGCCGTCGACCGCCTGGTTGCTGGCGGTGAAGGACAGGCTGATGGAGGTGATGCCCAAATCGGCCAGCGAGAGCAATTCCCCCCCTTGCGTGAGACCGTCGCCATTGTCCACCCAGACCCGCAAATTAGCGAATTGAGCGTCGCTGGCGTCGATCACCCCGTCACCATTGGCGTCGAGGGCCGCCAGGGCGGCGAAGCCGTTGGCGGCGTCGTTGGACCCGAACAGTTCGGTGATGTCGTCGATGTTGCCGTTACCGTTCCTGTCCAGGCACAGCAGTCCGGTGCCGGCGCCGACCCAACCGGTCTTGCGGGCGAAGCCGCTGCCGGTCAGGTCGAAATAGGGCGAGTCCGGCGCCAATGCCGTGAGGGCGATACCGTTGCCGGTGAGGTCCAGGACCAACGGGCTGATCTGGCCCGATCCTCCGCCCACACTGCCCGCCGCGCCACCCTGGCCGCCCGCACCACCCGCCGGTGCCGCCGGATCGGGAGGAGAGGCTCCCGGATTGGCGGGATTGCCAGAGTCAGGGCTGCCGGGATCGCCTGAGTCGGGGCCGCCGGGTGGGCCGAACGGATTGGGTGTACTAGACGGATCACCTCCGAGATCGGCATCAGATGGCCAAGAAAATGCGGAGGAAAAGTCGCTAAAAGCATCTATAGCGCTTTGAGCAGCATCGATGTAACCACCATTGCCATTGATGATGTCGTCTACTGCTCGTGATATGTTACTTGCGGCATTGGCTATGTTTAGCGCAATTGAAAGTGTATTTAACGCATTCCCATTCTTGATGTCAAGAGCTAGTACGGCTGACTGGGTTGCGGCTGCGAATAGACTTGCCTGTAATGCAGCCGCAGCAGCAGTAGGATTGACCATGTTTTGCGCGCCGAGCACGGCAGCGGTGATCTGCGATGCCGTATTAAGCTTTGATAACTCCGTCGAATCCATGTGTGCGAGAGTATCGGTAATCCCAATCAGGGAAACCGGGGTCGACATTGCGCACCTCGCTCAGTTTTGTTGACGGCAACCAATAGTATATATCGCTAGCCACAACAGGCTCATCTATGGCGTTATTTGTAAAAAATAATAATTATCGCAACTATTAAAGATCCTGCGGCAACTCCAGTTAATCTAAATACAGTTGTTTCTCGTAAAAAAGGAATGTATCCCGCAAGAATTTTTATGCGCCCAACGCTTCGCCTTATTATCCATATAGACCCAAGAACAAATGGCAAAATATCAGCTGTCATTATGAGTGAGTATGGCCTGCATTCAGTGCCAACGCAGCTGCTTATCCCGATAATTATAATTAGTACTGGAATTATAAGAATAGAAACTACAGCTGATGCATCGATAATTTTTTTTGTTCTTGGTGACATCTTGTGCCTCTGCCAAATTTGTCCTGATATCTGTTGGTGCCTATTGGGGGTGCTTTGCGCCATGCATTCGATCGTGCCTCCCGATCAGTCGCTCCCGCAAATCAGATCGTTTGATCTTGACGCACTCAACGGCTCGGTCGATGTCCTGTTAGGAAGACTTGCCGCGTCCCATGTCTTTTCTCCCATAACGATATTTCCATCTAGATCACAGCAAACATCGCAAACCGATGCTAGCTACGAGAGGTCTTGTCTCCCGTATAAGGGGATGTATTCGATGTTGCTGTGAACGGCGTCACACATCTTATTAATCACAGCAAAGTTAATATGCTTGACGATTAGGATCGAGCCAGCATCGTACTGATAACTGTTGATTGCCGTACACCCGATTACGTCGTCCAGGCCCCAGGAAAATCGTGCCTTTCCGGCGGGCCGCACGGCGGCCTTTTCGGTACAGCCGATCAGCCAGGTTTCAGCGCGAGATATTCCGCGAGCCGATGCTGTGGCGACTGTGATGGGCCGAAAGCGGAAGGGCGGCAATGTGATCCAAGATGGCCTTACCAAGAAGATCAGGGGGGGCATTTCCTCCGCCGAACGGCAACGGCGGCAACAGCAAGCCCCAAGTTTCCGATCAGACTGAGTCCCAGCAGAGTGCGCAGCACCCATCCATCATGGATGGCGCTTGCCATGAAGGGATCAGGACGGGCGATTGCGGTTCGACCTCCCTCCACCGGAACCGTCGCCGTGGAGACATGCCCCATGCCGTCGTCGGCGGTGACGGTCCATGCTCCGTCCCGATCCGGGATGAAGGCGAAGCGTCCCTGCGGATCGGTACGGCCGGTCTGGAAGGAGTTGGTGTCGCCCGGTCCCTGAACGGTAATGGCGGCGTAGGACATGGGCTCGTCGGTGGTGTAGCGGAACTCGACCACCGATGCCCCGGCATTGACGCTCCAGACCACGCCATGCGCCAAGGCTGGGCCTGTGATCAACAGCAACAGAGGGACGATAAGGCGCTTCATGATCTGACGCGGAACTCCATGATGATGCGCCCCCGGCGCACCGACTGCCCGGTATCGGGGATGAACTGCCAGCGGGCCAGCGCGGTCTTCGCCGCCTCTTCAAACAGTCGGGAGGGTTGAGCCTGGACGATCTGGATGTCGGCGACCGTACCGGCGGCAGTGACGCCAAATTCCAGGGTCACCGCCCCCTCGATCCGTCGCAACAACGCCTGGGGCGGATAGGTGGGGTCCACCTTGATCAGCGGAACCAGATGTTCGGCAGCAGGGCGTGACGGAGCCGCCGGTGCGTGGGTTGAGATTGCGTTTTCCTGCTCGACGTTCCCAACCATCCCGGACGGCTTGTCGGCTCCTTCAGGTGAGGTTTCTGTCGAGACGGCCACCGAGGCGGATTTGGGGCTCGGTTTGCTGGTGGTTCGGCGTGGTTGCTCTGCCCGAAGCTGGGGCTGCACTGGTGCGGGCGTATGGACTGCCTGCGGCTCCGGGTCTGGTGGCGGTGGCTGTTCCCATTGAACCTCCAGCACCATCGGTTCCGGCTCTTGGTGAACCGCACCGAAGCCCCAGCCCAGCAACACCAGCGCGAAGCCCAGATGCAGCATTGCCGAAATCAGTGTCGGTGCGAGGCGACCAGACAAGGACGTGGCGGCGGGCGGTGATTGCCCGTCCGGCACGTCCAGCGTCATGGCCGCCATCCCCATGCTCAAGGGGCCGTGGCGAAGGCCAGCGTTGCCGCCAGCATGTCTTCGGCGGCCAGATCGGGAACGCTGCCTGGCACCCGATGCACCACGGTCAACACCGTTTGGCCTGCGGCCAGGACGACATCGGCACTGCCATTGGCATCGACGGCAATTTTTCGGGGCTTGTCCTCCTTAGTCTTGCCGTTGCCGATCTCCACCTCGGCACCTGCCAGCGGCTTTCCGGCATAGTCCACCCGCACCTTCAGCTTTTCCCCCGGCTTGAGCCGGAAGGGATCAGCCAGCGGCACGATCTCCAGGCGATGCCCGACCACCTGGGTCACGCCGTCGCCGGGCAGCAGCAACTTGGCGAATTTCTGCGACCACATGCTTTTCAGCGCGTCGGGCAGATTGCGGCGATTGGTGTTGCGGAAGCCCTGGGTGGTCTGCGCCCAGAAACCGTTGTCGTAGCGGGCGGCAACCACAGCAGCCTTCGGAGCGGCGGCGGTCAGCATGCCATCACCCGTCCCGATCTGGTCCAGCAGCGACACCGCCTTGCCGCCAGCCGGGATGGCTGTCAGTTCGAACAGTCTCGCCTTGTCGGGCAGGGACGCATCGGCGGGATGACCGTAATGGACCTCGACCCTGCCAGGTCCAGCGGTCAGCCAGATGTCATGGGCCTGGGCGGGATGGATGGCGGCGGCAAGGACAGCCGCCATGGCAATGCGCTTGATGATCATGATCGGCCTCACTGGAATTTGTAGCTGACGCCGACCAAGCCGGTGAATGCGGCCTGGGGGCTGGTGGCGATGACGCCGCTGCTGGCGGTGGCGATTTCGGCATACCGATCGCCGGGATAGGCGATGGCCTCGGCGAACAGCCCCAGGCCGCCCCGGAAGCCGTAATTCACCTTGGCCTCGATCACCGGATAGGACTTGGCGTAGGTCTGCCAGCCGTTGGAATCGACGATGGCCTGATGGCCGTAATACTGCCAGTAGACGGTCCCGCTCAGAGTGTCTCCGTCGTTGACCTTCTGGCTCGCCTCCAGTCCGGCGGTGATGGAGTAGACCGGAACGTTGGAGATATCCTTGTAGCCGGGGCGGTTCAGCAGCTTGGCATTGACCGGGCTATAGCTGGCGAACAGGGCCACGGACTGGTCGGCATCCTTGACCACATAGGTGCGGCCCTCGAAATCGACGCCCTTGCGCTCCGACTTACCCAGGTTGGTGAAGGCCCCACCCGGCGGCTGGAAGATCTCGCTGTCCTGCTTGGTGGTCCATCCGGCGATGCGCAAGGTGGAACTGGCGGGCAGGCGGAGCAGCATGCCGGCCTCGCGGCTGTAGATCTTCTGCGCCCCGATAAAGGGATTGCTGATCAACTCGTCCACGGCATTGGGAGTGCGGAATCCTTCACCGTAATTGACGAAGAGATCCAGGGCGTCGATGGGCGTTACGGTGGCCCCGACCTTGGGGCTGAACACCTCGCCCCCCGCCACCGGCGACGCGGAGGGCGTCAGCTTGTTGGTGACGTCGATGTCATAGCGGTCATAGCGGGTGCCGCCGGTCAGCTTCAGCCACGACACCGGCTTGACCTGGACCTGGACATAGGCGGCAGCGTCGGTCTGGGTGAAGTCGGCGTTGATGGTCACCGAGCCTTGGCGGCGATTGGTGGTGTTGGCTTTGTTGGACGACACGAAGTCGGCCCGGAGGTCGGCCCCCATCATCAACTGCGATTGCATCCCGGCCAGATCGCCGGTCCACACCTTGCGGCCATTGGCGCCGGTTACCTCGCGACGGTCGTGGATGGCGGTCTGCTGTCCGCTGACATAGCTGGTGGAATAGCGGGTCGCCTCTTCGTGGTTCACATGGGCGTTGATAGCCAGATCATTGTCGGGCTGGCCGGTCACCCAGTTGAGGACCACCATCTGCTGGTCCTTCTTGCCACCGTCCGACGAGTTCAGCGCCGAGCTCTCGGAGACGGCTCCACTCTGGATGCGGTCACGGCGCCGCGTGCGGTCCCAAAGGAGCCGCCGGACATACCTACGCTGGGTGCGGCGTCCGACTGCTTGGTGACGATGTTCACCGCGCCGGCGATGTTGGCCTGACCGTATTCCGGGCTGAAGGGACCGCGAATGATATCCACCCGCTCGATACTCTCGGGCAGGATGAAGTTGAGGTCGGCATTGTTGGGGGTATGCAGGTTGGACACCGAGTTCACCGGCATGCCATCGACGGTGTAGGAGATGTCGCGACCATGCTGGCTGGTCTGGAAGCCGCGCATGCCGATGCCGTAGCCGATGCCGCCCTGGCCGAAATTGGACACGATCATCCCCGCCACCGGGCGGAAGATATCCACGTAATGGGCGAGCGGACGGCGTTCGATCTCTTCCGCTCCGATTACGGTGGTCGAGGCCGGAAGGGCTTCCGGCGCGGCGGTCACCATTGACTGCGACGACGGCACCGCCTGCCCGGTGACCGTCACGGTGCCGAGCGACGTTGCCGACTGAGCCCAGGCATCGCCCGCCGCAAGCACAAGCATTCCCGTTCCGGCGAGCGCCACCGCTCGCCGGCTAAACCTGCGTCCGATCATCTCAATCCCCTATCAACGAACCCAAAATATTATGCGACTTCGTGTTGAGGTTGAGAGTACCGTTGCAGGATCAGGTCGGCAAGGGGGACGTTGGTATGTCGGGAATTGGGCCGGCGATCCATTTTATCGGCCAACGTGGCGATCGTTATCAGAAGATCGGGACGCGATCGGGCATCTGCCCCAATGGCTGCTTTCGAGCGCCATGCTCGGGCTATTGGATAACCTACATGGGCGCAGAGCCGATGGCAGACGACTCTGTCGGCAAGGCCGATGCTACGGCCCCACCCAGACTCGGCTAATCCTTGAAGGGCTTTGGCATACCCGCCTCGCCGGCGTGGTGATCGAGTGCCTGCCTTATGGCGAGTTCATCGGGCGCTACGACCGTCCCGAGACCCTGTTCTACCTCGATCCACCCTATTACGGCTGTGAGACCGACTACGGCAAAGCCATGTTCGAGCGTGCCGATTTCGAGCGGCTGGCGGCCCAGTTGGAGGGCGTTCAAGGACGCTTTATCATGTCGTTGAATGACCGCCCGGCGGTACGCTCGATCTTTAGCGCTTTCGAGATCGAGGCGGTGGAGACCTTCTACACCATCGCCCGCGACACTTCGGCGCGGGGCAGGGTTGGGGAGGTGCTGATCAAGGGCGGGAGAGGATTAGGCGCTGAATCGGTTTGCTACAAAACCATGTGTCCGCGACTCTAAAGCCATGTGGCGCGCTTCATGGGTGCTATTTGGGTGCTGGAAGAGCGTCTGCGTCCAAAACGAAAAGCCCCGGCGCGATGGGCCGGGGCTTAACCGCCTGAAAACACAGGCTTAAAATGGTGCTGCCGAAAGGAATCGAACCTTCGACCTTACCCTTACCAAGGGTATGCTCTACCGACTGAGCTACGGCAGCAATCTCAAGGGGAGCGGCGGGCCGCCCCGTGAAGAGGGGCGCTTTATGCCACACTCGATATGCCGACGCAAGCGTCTTTCCGGGGGACTTGACGCGCTTTTCCTCACAGTCCAAAACTGGCGGCCATGAGTGATGAAACCCGCCCCAAAGTCTCGGAGAAGGGTCAGGCAGAAGCCCTGGCCCGCCAACGCCGCCAGGCCGAGGCGCTGCGTGCCAACCTCGCCCGGCGCAAGAACCAAAGCCGAGCCCGTGTCACCGATGAGTCCGGGGCGGGGGCGGAGGCTTGTTCGCCGGACCCATCCGGGCTACAAGACCCCCAGACCTGAGGGAGCGCCACCATGTCCGTCATGCCCGACACCTGGATTCGTGAAATGGCCACCAAGAAGGGCATGATCGAGCCCTTTACGGAAAAGCTCCAGCGCGAGGGCGTGATC
>JACQAD010000027.1 GCA_016195125.1 Magnetospirillum sp. | reverse complement strand
TCAAGACGATGAATTCAATTGCGGTTATCCACAGGCGCTGTCCGGGCATGGGTTCTTAACCCCGCCCATAATTTATCTGATTATTTATAAGGACACCGTCGAATATTCGCTAACTCAACTATGGTGATGCCGGTGGATTCTGGCCGCCCTCAACCGAAAGCCCCCGCCGGATCGCGGCGGGGGCTTCATTTCTGACCGATTAGTCAAGAAAGGGCGGTCAGCCCTTTTCGATGGGGGTGTCGTCGCGATTGCCCCATTCGGCCCATGATCCGTCATAGACCGCCACGTTCTCGTGTCCCAGCAGGTCGAGGGCGAGGGCGACGGTACAGGCGGTGACGCCCGAGCCGCAGCTGATGGCCACCGGCTGCTTGGGATCGATGCCGGCGGCGGCGAAGCGCGCCTTCAACTGCTCGGCGGGCAGCATGCAGCGGGTCTTGTCGTCGATCAAATCGCCGAACGGCACGTTGACCGAGCCGGGAATATGGCCCTGATGCTTGGTGGGGCGGGGCTCGGCGGCATCGCCCTTGAAGCGGGCGACGGCGCGGGCGTCGATCACCAATTCGCGCTTGGAGGAGAGATTCTCCTGCATGTGCGCCAGATCACGGACCAGCAGATGGTTGTAATGGCTGATGAAGTGACGGGTGCGCGGCACCGGCGGCAGGTCTTCCACCTGACGGCCTTCGCGCAGCCACTTGGGGAAGCCGCCATCGAGCACCGAGACATCGCGGTGGCCGAAGGTGCGGAACATCCACCAGGCGCGCGCGGCGGCGCTGGTAAAGCCCGAGCCGTCATAGACCACGATCTTGTTGCCGTTGCCCAGGCCCAGCTTGCGCACCTTGCTGGAGAATTTCTCCGAAGCCGGCAGCATGTGGGGCAGGGTGGTGTCGGTATCGGCGATCTCGTCGATGTCGAAGAACACGGCGCCGGGGATATGCTCGGAATCATATTCCTCGCGGGCGTTACGGTTCTGGGCGGGCGTGTACCAGCTGGCATCGACGACGCGGACGTCGGGCGCGCTCAGATGGGAGGCCAGCCACTCGGTGCTGACGAGGGCGTCCGGTTTTGGATAGGTCATGCGCAGGTTTCCCCCTCGCGGGCTTGGTCTTATTGGAACTCTGCTCACCCCAGCCAGTCGGGCACCGGCAGATTGCGTTCGCGCAGGAAGGCCGGGTTGAACAGCTTGCTTTGATAGCGCGTACCATAATCGCAGAGAACTGTCACCACACTGTGTCCGGGTCCAAGCGCGCGCGCAACCTTGATGGCGGCCATCACATTGATTCCGCTCGATCCTCCCAGCACCAATCCTTCACGTTTCACTAAATTAAAAATCAGCGGCAGGGCCTCTTCATCGGTGACCTGCACCTGATCGTCGATGGGGGCGTCCTCGAGATTGCGGGTGATGCGGCCCTGGCCGATGCCTTCGGTGATGGAACTGCCCTCGGCCTTCAACTCGCCATGCGCATAGTAATTGAACAGCGCCGAGCCCAAGGGATCGGCCAGCACCACCTTGATATCCTTGTTGCGCTCCTTCAGCGCCATGCCGGTGCCGGCCAGGGTGCCGCCGGTGCCGACGGCGCAGGTGAAGGCATCCACCCTGCCATCGGTCTGGCGCCAGATCTCGGGTCCGGTGGTGTGGTAGTGCCCCATGCGGTTGGCGGTATTGTCGAACTGGTTGGCCCACAGCACGCCGTTGGGCTCGGTGGCCGCCAATTCCTTGGCCAGGGTTTCGGAATAACGCACGTAATTGCCGGGATTGGCGTAGGGCAAGGCCGGTACCAGGCGAAGGTCGGCCCCCACCAGGCGCAGCATGTCCTTCTTTTCCTGGCTTTGGGTTTCGGGCATGACGATGACGGTCCGGTAGCCCAGCGCGTTGGCCACCAGGGCGAGGCCGATGCCGGTATTGCCGGCGGTGCCCTCGACCACGGTGCCGCCCGGCCTCAGCAATCCCTTGGCCTCGGCATCGCGGATGATGGCCAGGGCGGCGCGATCCTTGACCGAGCCGCCGGGATTGAGGAATTCGGCCTTGCCCAGAATCTCGCAGCCGGTCTCTTCCGAGGCCTGCTTGAGACGGATGAGCGGCGTGTTGCCGATGGAATCCAGGAAGCCGTCGCGAATATCCGTCATGATTGGTGTGGTTTCCGATTAATTACCATCAGAATAATGTAGCTTGACGTGGGGCCGGGTTCAAGGGGCTCGGCTCGGCAGTGCTTCCTTCACCCGCTCCGCCGTGAACGGTACCACCCGCAGCCGGGCTCCCACCGCGTCGAACACGGCATTGGCCAGGGCGGCGGGGACCGGGGTGGCCGCCGCCTCGCCGCCGCCCATGGGCGGCTGATCGGGGCGGTCGATCAGATCGACGATGATCTCCGGGATGTCCTTGAAGCCGATGATGGGATAGCTGGCCTGATCGGTGCTGGTGACCCGCCGGGTGTCGAAAGTGACTTCCTCCGACAAGGTGCGCGACAGGGTCTGGATGATGGCGCCCTCGATCTGCATTTTCAGGGCATCGGGGTTGACCACCTGGCCGCAATCATGGGAGCAGGCCACCCGGCGCACGCTGATGCGGCCGGTCTCCTTGCCCACCACCACCTCCATGGCCATGCCCACATAGGTCTCGGAATGCTTGTAATGGACATAGGCGATGCCGCGCCCGGTGCCGTCGGCGGCGGGATTGGGGGCGGGGCGGGGGTGCCAGCCCAGCAGGGCGGCGGCCTTGGTCAACACGGTCAGGCCGCGCAGGTCGCGCATGCCCTGAAGGCGGGCGACCAGGGGGTCCAGCTTCTCGACGGCGCACAATTCGTCGAAGAAGCCTTCCACGGCGAAGGTGTTGGCGATCTTACCGGGCGCGCGGATATTGCTGGGGCGCAGCGGGGCGTGCTCCAGCCAGTGGACCTTGACCTCCAGATTGGCGGCGAAATAGGGCGGGTCGCCGTTCTGGCTGATCAGGCCGGTGATCTGTCCCTGGGGCTGGCCGATCCCGGCGGCATCGGCGGCCAGCAGCGGCACGTTGGGCAGGTTGGCGGTGGCTCTGGGCAGCCACATCTCGGTCATCCAGGCGGTGATGCCGCCCGCCGCCGACATGCTGCCCTTCAAGGCCAGCAATTGCGGCGGCCCCTTGGGATCCCAGCCCAGTTCGTCATCGCGGCTCCAGGCGACGCGTACCGGCTTGCCGGTGGCCTTGGCCAGCAGGGCGGCGTCGGCGGCGGCATCGTCATGGCCGTTCATGCCATAGCAGCCGGACCCGTCCAGATAGATCAGCCGGACCTTGTCCGCCGCCAGCCCCAGCAGGGCGGCGAAGGCGGGACGGAAGCGATGGGTGGCCTGGGAGGAGGTCCAGATGGTGGCGGCGCCGTCCTTGACCTGGGCGACGGCGCAGCTCGGCCCCAGCGAGCCGTGGGATTGCACCGGCCAGTAATACTCGGCGGAAAGGGCGGATTCGTCGTCGGCCAGCTTGGCGGCGGCGTCGCCCTTGGTCTTGAGGATTTCCTCGGCCACGAAGGGGCCGGCCTTCATGGCGGCCGCCACCTTGTCGTGGCCCATCAGGGGGGCGCTGTCGGACCAGACGGCCTTGAGCAGAGAGGCGGCGCGGATCGCATCCCATTCGCGCGGCGCCACCACCGCCAGGAAGTTCCTGATTCGCACCAGCTTGGCATCCTTGACGGATCTGATGGAGGATTCGAAGACGCTTGGCAGTACGGCCCCCACGGCCGGTGGGCGGATGACACGGGCGTGGAGCATTCCCGGCAGCTTGAAATCATGGACATAGGTGTGGGTGCCGGTGACCTTGGCGGGAATATCGGGCCGGGGAAGGGGCTTACCCACCAATCGGTAGCTGGCGGGATCGCGCAAGGGCGCCTTGGGATCGAGCTTCAACTCGAAGCCGCGCTCGCCCACCAGATCACCCATGGCGATGGTGCGGCCGCCATCCTGGGGGCGGACCTCGCCATCCATCAGGTCCAACTCCTCGGCCGGACGCTCCAGACGGGCGGCGGCCAGTTGGATCAGGGCCTGGCGGGCGGTGGCGGCGGCCTGCCTGATCTGCACGCCGCCCTTGGCCACGCCGGTGGAGCCGGCGGTGGGGC
>JACQAD010000026.1 GCA_016195125.1 Magnetospirillum sp. | reverse complement strand
GGGGCCAAGGCGTGGAAGCCGGTGGATCGTGACCGTCAGGTTTCGGCCGCCCTCAAGGCTTACGCGGCCATGACCACCAGCGCCGCCCGTGGCGCGGTTCGCGACGTTTCGCAATTGGACCGCTGAGATTGGTTGGGGGGGGGGCCGATATGGGGATCACGTGGAGCGAGATGATGAGCGTCGGCGTGCCGGTGCTCGATTCCGACCACAAGACCCTGATCGGCCTCATCAACCTTCTGCAGCGTTCCATCGGCGATGACGAGGAATACGCCGCGGTCGGCAGTGTTCTTCAGGCCCTTCAGGATTATGCCGCCCATCATTTCGCCCGCGAGGAGAAGATGATGGAGGCCTGTCGCTATCCCTTGCTGGAGCGGCATCATCTGACCCATGACGGTTTCGTCGAGCGTGTTCAAGCCCTCAAGGTGCGCTACGATGAGGATCACTCCAGCGTGCGGGCCAGGGATTGCCTGACCTTTCTCAACGGCTGGCTGATCAACCATATCTGCACCACCGACATGAACTATCGCGCCTGGGTCATCGGCCATTCCGGCGCTCTGGCGGCGGCCGCCGGCCTGTCCATGGCCGGCAACGGGCGCAAGGCCGAGGCCATTGATTGGCCCAGCCTGCGGGTACTGGTGGTCGATGACAATGTCAATTTCGCCGAGATCATTCGCACCATCCTGGAGGGTGTCGGCGTGACCAGACTGCTGACCGTCCATGATTTGGCCGCTGCTCGCGACGCGTTGGGCGGCCAGGGCTGGGATATGATGATTTGCGACTGGCATGTGGGCGAGGAAAGCGGGCTTGATCTGGTCAAGTGGGTGCGGCGGGGCCCTCCCGATGTTGCCGCATTGCCCATTCTGATCCTGTCGGGGCACGAGCGGATGACCAACCGTGACCTGGCCTTGTTGGCGGGAGCCAACGAATTTATGGAAAAGCCCGTATCGGCTCGCAATCTGCTGATGGGAATCGGGCGATTGCTGGCCTGAGGATGATCATGCTTAACGACGACGGCACCCTTCCGCCTCAGATTCATCCGCTCCCGCGCCTGCTGGAGCTCAGTGTCGATCAGGTGCTGGACTCGTTTATCGTCAGCCAGCGGGATGATTTCACCCGGGTGGTGGCGGCGGTGGCGATGCCCGGTTCGTCCCTGCACGAGGTCTTCGCCCAATTCGGGGGCGAGCCGGCCGAGGCTGCGGCGCGGCTTCAGCATCTGTTCCTTGACCTTCACCGGCATGTGATGGAGCACCCCGTCTGGCGCCATCCGTTCTTTCGCCGGGTGTTCGAGGGTCGGGTGGACGCAGCCCAGGCCAGGCGTTTCTCCGCCCAATACTTCAATCAGATCAAGAATACCCGCCAATGCGTGGCCCTGGCGATCGGGCGTTTTCACGGCCTGGCGGCAACCGCCATGGGCAGTGAGGGCGAGCGCCGCTCGGAACTGACCCAGGTGGCCTTGGCGCAGCTGGTGGCCGACGAATATGGGGTAGGCAGCCACGGTCTCGACGATTATCCCGAACTGGGACGGTTGCTGGGGGCCAAGACCCATATGGTCATGTACCGGCAATTATTCGAGGGATTGGGCATGAGTGCCGCCGAGCAGGATGTGCCCATGCTGCCAGAGGTGGCCGACAACGTCCTGATTCAGAGATTGGTGGCCGGCCACGAAGCCTTTACGCCGCTGGAGGCGCTAGCCTCGGTGGGATTGGGCATGGAATGGGGAGTGCCTGAATTCTTCAGCCTGCTGCTGGGCGGGTTGATCAGGGTTTCGGAGCGCGACAGGCTGGGCCTGACCCCCCATCACCTGGAGGTGTTCATCGCCCATGTGCGCTACGATGTGCTGCACGCCATTTCGGTGATGCTGGTGACCTCGCTGCACATGAGCGAGCCGGATCACCTTCAGGTGGTCAAGAATGCCTGCAACATGCTGATGACCGGCCGCTACGCCATGATGAGCGGGCTCTATCGGCACGTCTTCGGCGAGGATTGTCCCGGTCCTGCCGCAATCGGCCTGGAGCCGCGCCATCGCGTCACCGATGCGCGCCTGTTCCAGGCCTTGCGCGACGCTCGGGCAAAAATCGCCCCCGCCCAGGTGATCGGCGGCGAGGCCTATGCTCGTCAGGCCGATTTGCCTTTCGAAATCTAGTCCAGCTCGATCCAGACCGGGGTGTGGTCCGAGGCCTTGTCCTTGCCGCGTGGGCTCTTGTCGATATCGCAGGCCACCAGACGATCGGCGGCCTGGGGGGACAGCAGGAAGTGGTCGATGCGCAGGCCTTCGTCCCGCTGCCAGGCGCCCGCCTGATAATCCCAGAAGCTATAGCGCCCCGTCTCCTTGTGCAGGGCACGAAAGGCCTCCATCAAGCCAAGGTTGACGATGGCGCGAAAGGCGGCGCGGCTGTCCGGCCGGCACAGGGCATCCATCTGCCAATTGGGCGGATCATAGACATCATCGTCGGTGGGGCAGATGTTGTAATCGCCACCCAGCAGAAACGGGGTCTCGGCCCTCAGCAGAGTCTCGGCATGGGCCTTGAGGCGGCGCATCCAGGCCAGCTTGTAGTCGTACTTGTCGCCGGGAGCGGGGTTGCCGTTGGGAAGATAGAGCGAGGCCATGCGCCAACCTTCGATGGTGGCCTCGATATAGCGGGCCTGTTCATCGCTGTCGTCGCCGGGCAGGCGGCAGGAAATATCGACCATGGGGTGACGCGACAAGATGGCGACGCCGTTATAGCTTTTCTGACCGTGAATGGCGGTGCCGTAACCGGCGGCCTCGATCTCGAAGCGGGGAAAATCGGCGTCCTGACACTTGGTCTCCTGCAGCAGAACCACGTCGGGCGCAAAGGATTCCAGCCATTGGACGAGATTGCTCAGGCGGGCGCATACTTGCGCGAATAGTTAAGGTTGGGGATCTCGGTGGCAAGACTCGTCCCGTCTCAGTCCATGTTCATGTTGATGCGGTATTTCTCCATGGCCAGCGCGGTGGCGCTGATCATCACCGCCTGGGTATTGGTGTTGTTTTATCGCAATGACCAGACGGAGGAGCAGCTTTTCTCGACCGAGGCCGAGAACAGTCAATTGGCCGGCGCCTTCGCCAATACCTTTTGGAGGCAGTTCCAGCCCTTCTTCACCGCAATTGAATCCATGCCGCCGGAGGCCGTACGAAGCCGCGGGGAACTGAGGGCTCTGGACATCGCTTTTGAAAGTCTGTCCACCGGATTGCCGATCCTAAAGATCAGAATCTACAATACCCGAGGAGAGATTCTTTACTCTTCCATTCGCGACGAGATCGGTTCGAGTTCGGCCGATGATCCGCAGATACTGCAATCCCTGGAACGAGGGACCGCGTCCACTGCCATGAACTTTGTCGGTGCCATGCCGGCCCCAAACGGTCAGATCGCCGATCGCTGGGTGGTCCGTACCTGCCTGCCCATCAAGGGGGAGATGGGGGCGGTGGTGGGCGGATTGGCGCTTTATTCGGATGCCAGCCTTTCCATGGCGCGCCTGGACCGCAATGTCTTGCGCCTGGGGTGGATGGTGGCGGTCATTCTCGGCGGGCTATGGATCATCCTGGTGCTGATCGTTCGCCGGGCCGAGGGAATTCTACGCGAGCAACACCAGGACTTGGCCGAAAGCCGGGAATTGGTTCGCCATAAGGAAGAGCGCTTCCGGGCTATCGCCGATTATACGTTCGACTGGGAATCCTGGATTGATCAGGATGGCCGGCTGCGTTGGGTCAATCCGGCGGTGGAACGTCTGGCCGGTTATTCCATCGAGCAATGCCTGGCCATGTCCGATTATCCCCTCCCCATGGTTCTGGAGGTTGACAGGCCCGCAATCCGCAAGATGCGGGTTTCGGCCCAATCCGGGAATTTTGAAACGGGGATCGAGTTCAGGCTGATCTGCCGCAACGGTCTGATCAAGTGGGTGATGGCCAGCTTTCAACCGATCTTCAGCGATGATGGAGCGTCCATGGGCTCGCGCTGGAGTATCCATGACATCACCGACCGCAAGAAGGCGGAACAGCGGCTGCGTGAATCGGAGATGCGCTTCCGCTCGGTCACTCATACGGCCGCAGACGCCATCATCTCGGTGGATTCCGTTGGCGAGATCGTTTCGTGGAACGTGGGGGCCGAGCGCATCTTCGGCTATTCCGAAGCCGAGGCCATGGGCCGCAACGTCACCATGGTCATGCCGGATTCCTTTCGTTCCCGCCACCTGGAGGGGATGCGGCATGCTGTTGAGCGGGACCATGCCAGTATTCTCGGGATTCCCTCGCTGTTCGAGGGTTTACGGCGTGACGGCAAGACTTTTCCGGTGGAATTGACGCTGTCGCGTTGGGAGATGGATGGCGGCGCCTTCTTCACCGCCATATTGCGCGACGTGACCGAACGCAAGGCCGCCGAACAGGAACTTGCCGAGCGAACGGTCGAATTGGAGCGCTCCAATACGGAATTGCAGCAATTCGCCTATGTGGCCTCCCACGATCTGCAGGAACCTCTGCGAACCGTCACCAGCTTCCTGCAATTGCTGGAGCGCCGGGTGGGAAGCGGGCTCAGCGACGACGCCAGGGAATACATCCGGTATGCGACCGACGGAGCGGCCCGCATGCATCGGCTGATTACCGATCTGCTGGTGTTCTCGCGCGTCACCACCCACGGACAAAGCTTCCGCGTGGTGGCCATGGATCGTGTGCTTGAGGCCGCCTTGACCAATCTGGGCGCCGCCATCGCCGAGTCCAAGGCCGAGATCACCCACGACCCTCTGCCGGAATTGGAGGCGGATGAGGTTCAGATGATCAGCCTGTTCCAGAATCTGATCGGCAATGCCATCAAATACCGGACGGCTGATACGATTCCGCGTGTCCATATTGGGGTTTTGCCGGAGAACGACAATTGGACGTTTTCATTTCGCGACAACGGCATCGGAATCCAGCCCCAGTTCTTCGAGCGCATCTTCATCATCTTCCAACGCCTGCATGCCCGTGGGGAGTATGAGGGAACCGGAATCGGTCTGGCCGTGGCCAAGAAGATCGTCGAGCGTCATGGCGGTCGCATCTGGGTTGAGTCCGTGCCGGGTGAGGGCAGCACCTTTCACGTCACACTTCCCGGCCACCATGTCTAAAGCCGTCCCGGCGGCGGCCATCCTGCTGTTATGGGCCGTGTCGTCGCCGTCCATGGCCGCGCCCTCTTGCCCGCCGCCGGGAAC
>JACQAD010000362.1 GCA_016195125.1 Magnetospirillum sp. | reverse complement strand
GTTCCATGGCGCCGTTAAGCTTGACGCATTCGGCCTGGACGCCGCGCGCCGCGAAGTGGCGCCGCGTCACTTCCGGGTATTTGGTGGCGATGCGCACATGGCTCCAGCGCTTGGGATCATCCGAGGCGGCCAGATCGTCGGGCTCGGCCACCGACAGGCGGCAGGCCCCGATGCCCAGATCGAGAGGCGCGTACAACTCGGGATAATCGAATTCCATCAACACATCGTTACCGGCAATTCCGAGATGGGCGGCGCCAAAGGCGACGAAGGTGGCGACGTCGAACGAGCGCACCCGGATGATGTCGATATGGGGATGGTTGGTGGCAAAGCGCAACAGCCGCGACTTGGGATCGTCGAAGGCGGGCTCGGGCAAGATGCCGGCGGCGCGAACCAACGGCATGGCTTCGTCAAGAATGCGGCCCTTGGGCAGGGCGATCACCAATTTATCTTCGAGTCGCACGATTGTCACAGCTTGTTCCATCCGGGGCTGCATTGTTTACCCGGTTTCCGCCTGCCATTCCAGTGCGGAGAAAGAATCTTACGCCTGTTACCATCGGTTACCGAAAACCAACCGACATCGCCGTTTTGCCGCGCTATAACGGATTTCATGGAAACGAACCCACATATCCTGGTGGTCGATGATGACCGCGAAATCCGCGATCTGCTGGCCAAGTTCCTGACCCGGCACGGTCTGCGGGTGACCACGGCCAAGGACGGAATCGAGATGATGAAGACGCTGGACGAGCGTCGCATCGATCTGGTGGTCCTCGACCTGATGCTGCCGGGCGAGGACGGGTTGTCGTTGTGCCGCCGCCTGCGCGAGACGCGATCGGGTGTCGCCATCGTCATGCTGACCGCCATGGGCGAGGACACCGACCGCATCGTCGGGCTGGAAATGGGCGCCGACGATTACGTGCCGAAGCCCTTCAATCCCCGGGAATTGCTGGCCCGCATCAAGGCGGTGCTGCGCCGGACCCAGGCCGAGGATGAACCCGCCGGTTCCACCATCGTCGGCACCAGGGTCACCTTCCTCGGCTGGATTCTGGATCTGGCCAGCCGCGATCTCCATTCCCCCGACGGGGTGATGGTGGCCCTGTCGGCGGGCGAGTTCGACCTGCTGCATGTCTTCGTCGAGCATCCGCGCCGGGTTCTGTCGCGCGACCAATTGCTGGATTTCGCCCGCGGCCGCTCGGCCATGCCCTTCGACCGCTCCATCGATATCCAGGTGTCGCGCCTGCGCCGCCGCCTGGGTGACGATGCCCGCGACCCGCAGATCATCAAGACCGTGCGCGGCGGAGGCTATCTCTTCACTCCCGAAGTCCAGCGGGCATGATCCTTTCCCCCGCACGGCGCCGCCTGCGCGACCGCCTGCTGCCCGATACGGTGGTGGGACGCACCGCCCTGGTTCTGGTCGCCGCCCTGCTGGTGTCGGCCAGTGTGGCCCTGGCCCTGTTCGCCGTCCAACGCCAGGAGGCCCTGTCCATCATCGGCGGCCGCGCCGCCGCCGAGCGGGTGGCCGGTCTGGTCACCGTGGCCGAGCAACTGGCGCCCTCGATCCGCCAGGAAACCATGAGCAGCCTGGATACGCCGCGCTTCCGCGTCGGTTGGGGCACTCACCCCGTCGCTTTGGATAACGAGGATTTCGGCCTCGCCGCCTTCGTTCATTCGGTGCTGGAGAAGGGATTGGAGGACCGCACCCTTCGCGTCTCCCTCAAGCCCGGCCCCCTGGGCGGCCCGACCACCGGCATGGGACGGGGGCGGTTCATGCATGTGGGGGGCGGCCAGACCCTGGGCCCGGCGATCCGTATCTCGGTCCTGCTGCGGGACGGTTCATGGCTGAATGTGATGGCGCCCCTGGACCGGGGTGAATCCCTGTGGCGGCCCCGCTTCATCCTGCCGCTGGTTCTGGCCCTGATCCTGGTGACGGCGGTGGCGCTGCTGGCGGTCCGCCGGGCGACCCGCCCCTTCGCCACCTTCGCCGCCGCCGCCGAGCGCCTGGGCGTCGATGTCTCGGCGCCGCCCATGGACGAAGTCGGCCCGCGCGAGGTCCGTCAGGCGGTTCAGGCCTTCAACATCATGCAAAGCCGGGTGGTTCGCTTCGTCCAGGACCGCACTCAGATGCTGGCCGCCATCAGCCATGATCTCAAGACTCCCATCACCCGCCTGCGCCTGCGCGCCGAGTTCATGGACGACGATGATCAGCGCACCAAGATGCTGGCCGATCTGGAAGACATGGAGAGCATGATCGCCTCCACTTTGGCCTTTGCCCGCGACGACGCCACCAGCGAGCCCAGGGTGCGCATGGATTTGGGCGCCATGGTCCAGGGCATGATCGAGGATCTGGACGATCTGGGGGCCAAATGCGCCTATGACGGTCCCGATTCCCTGGTCACCGAGGCCCGTCCGGCGGCGCTGAAGCGGGCCTTGGCCAATCTTATCGACAATGCCATCAAGTATGGCGGCTGCGCCCGGGTCGGGTTGGGCAGCGACGGAAACGAGGTGCGGATCACCATCGACGATGACGGGCCCGGCATACCGGAGGATTCGTTCGAGCGGGTCTTCGCCCCGTTCGTGCGCCTGGAGGCCTCCCGCTCGCGAGATACCGGTGGCACCGGCCTGGGAATGGCAGTCGCCCGCGCCGCCATCCGCGCTCATGGCGGCGATATCGTCCTGACCAATCGGCCCAAGGGCGGATTACGGATTACGGTGACGCTGCCGCAGGGATAGGAGACGTCAGCCGGGCTTGCGCGGCGGCGCCAGATGGATCTCCACCTTGCCGGTGAAGGGCTTGACCGCCGGCTTGGTCTTGGGCGGCGGGGCCAGGGTGATGTCCCAGTCATGGCCCTCGGCATTGATCCTCATTGTGGCGTGGGGACCGGCAAGGCTCACCCCTTTCACCACCGTCCCGGTCATATCCGACACTTGATCGACATTGCCGCCCCAGCCGTGATGGGCAAAAGCCGGCACGGAAAGGCAAAGCGCTAGAGCCGAAGCGGCAATAAATAGCGACCGTTGATGCATGG